>DATGJI010000011.1 GCA_035295225.1 Candidatus Eremiobacteraceae bacterium
CCGGAATCGCGCTTGCGTTTGTTGCCGCCGCAAAAGGCTACCCGGTAATTCTCGTGATGCCCGATACGATGACTATCGAACGGCGCAATTTGCTGAAGGCGTACGGCGCGCAAGTGATCCTGACACCCGGCGCCGACGGCATGAAGGGGGCGATTGCCAAAGCCAACGAGATCATCGCGCGCGATCCGGCCAAATATTTCATGCCGCAGCAATTCGAAAATCCGGCGAACCCGGAGATTCACCGGCGCACGACAGCCGAAGAGATTTGGCGCGACACAGACGGCACTGTCGACATCGTCGTTGTCGCTATCGGCACCGGCGGCACGATTACCGGCGTCGGTGAAGTGCTCAAGCAGCGCAAGCCCAGCGTCGAGATCATCGCCGTCGAACCGGATGCGTCGGCCGTGCTCTCCGGCGGCCAGGCCGGCCCGCACAAAATTCAAGGGACCGGCACGGGCTTCGTGCCGCACGTGCTCAACACGGGCATCTACCAAGAGATCATCCGCGTGACCGATGCTGATGCCATCGCCACGGCACGCCGTGCGGCGCGCGAGGAAGGCATGCTCCTGGGCATTTCCTCGGGCGCGAATATTTGGGCGGCGTTGCAAGTGGCGGCGCGGCCCGAGGCGAAAGGCAAACTCATCGTCACGATCGGCTGCGATACCGGCGAGCGGTATCTATCGAACCCGGTCTATTCTGAACAGGAAGCAACTATTGTCGAACCAGCCCTGGTGTAGCAGTTGGGGCGTCGAAGTTACTCGCGACGGCTTGGTGGAATCGTTCCACCACGTCGCCGCTTGCGCGCTCGACGAGCGGGGCAACGTGATCTTTTCCGCCGGCGACGTCGACGCGCCGGTGTTTTTACGCTCGACCGCCAAGCCGTTCATCGCTGCCACCGCCATCGAGGCGGGCGCGCGCGAGCGCTTTTCACTCGAACCGCACGAGATCGCCGTCATGGCGGCCTCACACACCGGACAGCCGTTTCATATCGACGCGGTGCGTTCGATATTGCGCAAGATCGGCATGCACGAAAGCTCACTCCTGTGCGGGCCGCACGCGCCGTACAATGAAGAGGCGGCGCAGCAGCTGCGCGCTGCCGGTATCACGCCAGGACCCGTTTACAACAATTGCTCCGGTAAACACGCCGGAATTCTCGCGCTCTGCGTGCTGACCGGTGCCGATCCGCGCACGTATTTGGAACCGCAAAATCCCGCGCAGATAAAAATTTTGGAACTGTGCGCGCGCGTTTCCGGGCAGCGGGTCGCGGACTTCGTTCTCGGCGTCGACGGCTGCGGCATTCCGGTGTATGCGACGCCGCTGCGCAATGCCGCGCTTTCGTTCATGCATTTGGCTACGCTGAAAGGGATCGACGAGCGCGACGCCGCCGCCCTGCAGATCGTCCGTGACGCAATGATCGCCCATCCGGAGTACGTCTCGGGAACGGGCGAATTCGATACGCGGTTGATGCTCGCCGGTGCCGGTTCCGTGGCCACGAAGGGCGGCGCGGAAGGCGTGAGCGGCACAGCGTTTATCGGAGCAGGCGTCGGGTTGGTATGTAAAGTTTTGGATGGGGCGGCTCGCGGCCGCGCGCCTGCCGTGCTTTCCGCTATCAGGCAGCTTGGCCTATTGCCGGAGTCCGCTCTGACCAATCTCGCGGATTTGGAACGGCCGGTAGTATATAATCGAGCGGGGCGCGCCGTCGGTGAGGTGCGTGCCGCAAGTACCGTCGCCATCTTAAAAGCGAGTACATCGATCTAAATTGTCTAACTATCTGCAGCTGTTGCGCGAGCGGGTGCTCGTGTTCGACGGCGCCATGGGCACGCAAGTCATGGCGCTCGAGTTGACCGCCGACGATTTCGGCGGCGCGAAATATCACGGATGCAACGAAGCGCTCGTGCTCACGCGTCCGCAGATCATCCGCAGTATTCACGAGTCGTACCTCGAAGCCGGCGCGGACGTCGTCGAAACCGATACGTTCACGGCGTCGCGCTTGAAACTCGACGAGTACGGCTTGGGCGATCGCGTAGCCGATATCAATCACGGCGCGGCGCAGATTGCGCGAGCAGCGTGCGATGCGTTCAGCACACCGCAGCGGCCGCGCTTCGTCGCGGGCTCTATGGGCCCGACCGGGATGCTCGTTTCTTCGTCGGATCCCTCGCTCTCGAAGATCAGCTTCGAAGAACTTGCGAACATCTACGGCGAGCAAGCGCGTCATTTGGTCGAAGGCGGCGTCGACCTGCTGCTGCTGGAAACGATGCAGGATCTGCTCGAACTCAAAGCCGCGATCGCCGGCATCGTTCGCGAATTCGAGCGTGGCATGCGCCGCGTGCCGATTCAAGCGCAGCCGACGCTCATCACCGAGGGGCGGATGCTGCTGGGTACGGATATCCGTGCGATTTGTGCGACGCTCGGTGCGTTGCCGGTTGACGTCATCGGCTTGAATTGCTCGACGGGACCTGCGCAAATGCGCGATCCGGTGCGCTATTTGAGCGAGATGTCCGACCGGTTCATCAGCGTCATTCCAAATGCCGGATTGCCGCTCATGGGTCCCAAGGGCGAAACGATTTATCCGGAAACGCCCGAAGAACTTGCGGCCGAACTCGGGGATTTCGTGCGCGAATTCGGCGTCAACGTCGTCGGCGGCTGCTGCGGTACGACGCCAGCCCATATCAAGGCGATCGTCGATGCCGTCGGGCGCGCGCAGGGACGCGCACCTGCGCCGAAGCCGCTGCAATACGTCGCGTCGGCGATGACCGCGCTTTCGCTCGAACAAGAGCCGCGGCCGCTCCTCGTCGGCGAGCGCATCAACGCACAAGGTTCGCGCAAACTCAAGAAGTTGCTGCTCGAAGACCGATACGACGACATCGCGGTGCTCGCGCGCGATCAGGTCGAGGGCGGCGCGCACGTGCTCGACGTCTGCTGCGCGCTCACCGAGCGCACCGACGAAGACGAGCAGATGCGCACGCTCGTGCGCAAGATCGCACAATCGGTGGAAGCGCCGCTGATGATCGACTCCACCGAGCCGCGCGTCATCAAAGCGGCGCTCGAAAACTATCCGGGGCGCGCCATCATCAATTCGGTGCACCTGGAGAGCGGCCGCGCGAAGGTCGACTCCGTTCTGCCGTCGGTCAAAGAGCACGGCGCAGCCGTCATTGCGCTTACGATTGACGAGAGCGGCATGGCCAAGACTGCGCAGCGCAAGCGAGACGTCGCGCAACGCATCTACGAAATCGTCGTCGGCGAATATGGATTGCCGCCCGGCGCACTGATCTTTGACGACCTCACCTTCACGCTGGCGACGGGGGATGCGGAATACATCGAATCGGCGATCGAGACGATCGACGGTATTCGCGCGATAAAAGAGGCTCTGCCGGGCGTACTGACGTCGCTCGGCGTGAGCAACGTGTCGTTCGGCCTCAAGCCGCAAGCGCGTGCCGCGCTCAATTCGGTGTTTCTGCATCACTGCGTGCAGGCGGGCCTCGACCTGGCGCTCGTGAATCCGAAAGAGATCACGCCGTACGCCGAAGTCGACGCGACGGAGCGCGAGCTGTGCGACGATCTGGTGTTCAACCGGCGCCAGGACGCGCTGCAGCGGCTCATCGAGCACTTCGAGGCGGCCGGCGGCGCCGTGCAAAGCACCGGCCCCGCCAAAGACGACGATCAAGATGCGCCGCCCGAGCTGCGCATTCACAATGCGATTCTGCGCCGCCGCAAGGACGGTATCGAA
>DATGJI010000012.1 GCA_035295225.1 Candidatus Eremiobacteraceae bacterium
GTCGTCATCCCAACCTATAATGAAGCGGGCGGCATAGAAAAGCTCATAGCCGCTCTCGCCGGCGTATTCTCTCAGGCAGGCATAAACGGCGAGATCGTCATCGTCGACGACAACTCACCGGACGGTACCGGGGCGATCGTGGATTCTCTCGCGGAACGGTATCCGTGCCGCTGCGTCCATCGCGCGGGCAAGCTTGGATTGGCCTCGGCGGTCATCGATGGCTGGAAGACCTGTACGTCGGAGATCCTCGGCGTCATGGACGGAGATTTCAGTCACGACATGCAGATCGTGCCGCAGTTGGTCGAAGCGCTTACAAGCGGCGGCTATCAACTCGCGATCGGGAGCCGCTACGTCCGCGGCGGCGGGATAACGAATTGGCCGTGGCGTCGGCGCGTGACGTCGCGCGTTGCGATCATGCTCGCACAACCGCTCACTCCGATCAGAGACATCACGTCCGGCTTCCTGTTTTTCCGGCGCGAAGTGATCGACGGCATCACGCTCGATCCGATCGGTTTCAAGATCGGTCTCGAGGTCGTGATGAAAGGTAACTACGAAAAAGCCAAGGAAATTCCGTATGTTTTCACCGACCGCACGCACGGAAAGAGCAAGCTCAACAGCGGCGAGATCGTCAACTACTTGAAGCAACTATCGAAACTGTATTTCGGCGGGGGCCGGCACAAGCGTGCGCCCAAACCGGATCCGAGAAGGGGCGAGAGTAGCAACGCGTGACACCGACCGCGAACTGGCTGAAACGGCGCACGACCAAGCCCGAGGGCGCGACAGACCCCTTATGGGAGGTCTGCCCCGGCTGCAAAGAGCGTCTCTATAAGAAGGATCTTGTCGAGCAGCTGCGCGTCTGTCCGAAGTGCGGCCACCATCTCCGCATGGGCGCGCTCGACCGCATCGCGCTGCTGGCCGATGGCGACTTCGAAGAGATCGGCGCCAACTTGATCACGGGCGATCCCCTGCAATGGACCGACCGCATTTCCTACACGCAGAAATCCTCCAACGATCGCGCGAAGTCGGGATTGCTCGAAGGCGTCGTCGCGGGTTTTTGCGCGATCGACGGAGTGCAGACCGGTCTTGCCGTCATGGACTTCGCGTTCCGGGGCGGCACGATGGGCAGCGTTGTCGGCGAGAAGGTCACGCTCTTGCTCGAAGAGTCGGCGCGACGCCGGCTTCCCGCGGTCATCGTCTGCGCATCCGGCGGCGCCCGGATGGAAGAAGGCATGATCGCCCTGATGCAAATGGCGAAGACGAGTGCGGCGGTACAACGATTCGGCCAACTCGGTCTCCCATACGTCTCCGTGCTGACCGACCCCACGACCGGCGGGGTCTCCGCCTCGTTTGGTTTCCAAGGCGATGTCATCATCGCCGAACACGGCGCGGCGATCGGCTTCGCAGGCCGGCGCGTCATCGATCAGACGATCCGCCAGAAACTGCCGGAAGGTTTCCAATCCGCCGAGTTCTTGCTCGAGCACGGTCAGGTCGACGTGGTCGTACGGCGAAACGAGTTGAAGAGCGCGCTCGGCCGCGTCCTGCGCTTCATGACGGCCAAAGCGGTGCCCGCTTGAACGTCATCGTCGAACTCGAAAAGCCCCTCACCGAGCTGGAAGGCAAGATCGCCGACCTCAAAAAGCTCAATGAGTCGGGCAGGGTGGATCTCTCCAGCCAGATCCGGGCGCTCGAAGACAAAGCAAGGCAGCTGCGCGTCGAGATCTTCTCCAATCTCACACCGTGGCAGCGCGTGCACCTGGCCCGTCACCCAAAGCGCCCTCTTGCCCTTGACTACATCGGAGAGTTGGACGGTTTCACCGAACTCCACGGTGACCGGGTCTTCGGCGACGACACCGCGCTCGTCGCCGGTTTCGCGTATTTGGGTCGCACGCCGGTCTTCGTGCTCGGCCAACAGAAGGGCCGCGACACCAAAGAAAACCTCTATCGCAATTTCGGCATGCCGCACCCTGAAGGCTATCGCAAGGCCCAACGAGTCATGCATCTCGCGGAGAAATTCAACCGCCCGATCGTCACCTTCGTCGATACACCGGGCGCCTATCCAGGCATCGGCGCCGAGGAACGGGGCCAATCGGAGGCGATTGCCGCGTCGCTCGCGCTCCTATCCGGCCTGCATGTGCCGATAATTGTGAATGTGATCGGTGAAGGCGGAAGCGGCGGCGCATTGGCGATCGGGATCGGCGACCACGTGACCATGCTCCAGCATGCGGTCTACTCAGTCGCATCGCCCGAACCGGCTGCCACGATCCTCTGGCGTGACGCTTCGAAAGCTGAAGAAGCGGCGGCGCGCCTGCGCCTTACGTCGGACGATCTGTTCGAATTCGGCATCGTCGACGAAGTGATCGTCGAGCCGGTCGGCGGCGCGCACCGCGACCCAGCCGCCGTGGTTCGGCACGTCCTGGAAGCCGACGCGCGCGCGTTGGCAAAGCTTTCGAAGCTGTCGGGCGACGAGCTGCTCGACCGGCGCTACGAGAAATACCGCAAGATCGGTTCGCATTCCGAGGTCGAGCATGACCGTGCGGCGCGGTAGTCTCGGTTTCAAGGCGCTGCGCCTCGTCCGAGCGCCGCTTCGCGCATCGGGCGGACGATGGCGGGAAGCGGTTTCAAATTTCGCAGTGATCTCGATGCGCTGCGCGATGGCCGCCGTCATCGTCGCGGTTCTCGGCGCGAGCGGCTTGCAGGCGTGGCGCGTCGGCGCGCAATCGTACGACCTGCACAAGCAGATCGTCGCCGTTGAACGTCACGAAGCCGAATTGACATCGTCGGAGACGGCGTTGCAGACGCAGATCAAAGATCTCCACGATCCCGAATATCTTGTACCGCTCATCCACGAGCAGCTCGGACTCGTGAAGCCGCACGAAGTGTTCATCGTCGTGCGGACGCAAACGCCTCCCGCGAACAGATAACAAAGCGTGGAGCCGATCCGGGGAACCGTTGTTCAGACGGGAAGATTCGGCGCCGTGGTCCGGCTTGAAGATGGCCGAGTGGCGGGTGTGGATGCGGCGTCTCCGGGATTCGCCGCTCTGCGGAATGCGTGCGCGCAGACGCGCCGCCCGACGCTCGAGTTCGTCATCGTCGAGGAGCGCGCGGGGCGTCCGCCGGTCGTAGCCGTGGCGAGCACCGCGCTTGAAGAGTCATTCGAGCGCAAGATCGCGGACTATCTCCGCCAGACCGCCGAGTGGGATCCGCGTGGATCGGCGTCGGATCTGCGGCGCGAAAAAGTGAACAGATACGCGCGCAAACGCCGCCCATAGGGGGCGTGAACGGCAAAGGCCAACCTTCTCAAGCATGGCGCGCGTCGACCCAGTCAGCATCCCTGGGTGTTTCATCCGCATAGACGGAGTCTATACGTCGCTGCGCACGGCCGAAAAGCGCGTTGCTGATTACATAAGAGACCATCCTGAAGAGCTGATCCACCTCACGGTGACGGAGCTGGCCGAAGCGACCGACACGAGCGAGTCCACGGTGGTCCGGCTGTGTCAGAAACTCGGCTATAAAGGGTATCAAGAATTCAAGATCATGCTGGCGCGCGATCTCGTGGCGCCGGCCGACACCATATTTGAAGCGATCACACCGCACGACTCGATCAGCCAGCTCAAATCCAAGGTGTTCCAGGCGAACATCCAGGCGCTGAAAGATACGATCGAAGTGCTCGACGATGCGAGCCTGCAGCGCGCCGCTGATGCGATCGGACGCGCCCGCCGGATGGACATCTACGGCGTGGGAGGTTCGTCGTCGATCGCGTACGATGCGTACCACAAGTTCCATCGCATCGGCATCACGTGCTTTGCCATGTCGGACGCCGACTTTCTCGCGACATCCGCCGCGCTGCTCGGTTCTGACGATGTCGCGCTCGGGATCTCGCACACCGGAAGCAGCCGCGACGTCGTCGAGGCGCTGCGCATGGCGAAGGAATCCGGCGCGACTACCATCTGCGTCACGCACAATGCCACGTCGCCGATAACGCGCGTCTCCGACATCACGCTGTTCACGGCGGCGCGCGAGACCGCATTTTCCAGCGATGCCATGACGAGCCGCCTTGCGCAGCTCTCCATCCTCGACACCGTTTACCTCGCGGTGGCGCTGAGCCGCTATGACCGTTCGCTCGGTCTCATCCAAAAGACGCGACAGGCTTCCGCGGCCAAGCGCTACTGACCCAGGCGCGATGAGTGAGGTACGCTGCGCCGTCATCTCCATCGGCACAAACTCGACACGGCTGCTGATCGCAAGCGTCGCGGGCGGCGTGCTCGTTCCGGAATATCACGAATCGCGCGGCACACGACTGGGCCAAGGATTGACTCCATCCGCCCCGCTTTCGCCGCCCGCTGCAGAACGGACCCTGGCGGCTGTGGCGGACTATGCGCGGCTCAGTCATGGCGTCGATCGAACGTATCTCATCGGCACATGTGCGCTTCGCGACGCATCGGACGCCGATCGACTCGCCGCGCATGCGAGCGAGCTTGTCCGCGTACCACTTGCAGTGTTGACGGGCGACGAAGAGGCGCGCGCTTCGTTCGAGGGCGCGCAGTATGGACTTGCTGCGGCCGGCCTTTTGACCGGCAACGCCATGACCGTTCTTGACATCGGCGGAGGGAGCGTCGAGTTCGCGCGGCGCGACAAACCGGATTCGACGCCCGCAACGGCGTCACTCGCGTTGGGCGCCGTGGCGCTAACCGAGCGATTTCTGCGTGGCGATCCACCGACCGCGGACGAAGTGACGCGCTGCCGAGGCGCGATCCGGTTGGGATTGAGAAGCCTTCGCGAAAGCTTGCGACCGAGCGGCACGATCGTCGCAGTAGGCGGCACAGCGACGACCGTCGCCGAGATGCTGCAAGCCGACTGGTCGGGCGACGTGGCGAAGATCTCGCGCGGTGATCTGTCGGATGTGACGCGTCTCGTCGCCAATGCCACGGTCGCGCAGCGCCGGTGTATGCACGGCGTTCCCGAGCAGCGCGCGGACATCGTCTGCGCCGGCCTTTTGGTGCTGGACGAGGTCGCCGTTTCGTCTGGGACGAGCGAGATATTCGTCACGCGCACCGATCTTCTCGTCGGATACCTGCTCATGCAGACCGGAAGGGTGGCATAGCGGGTCGCGTGAACGCGACGCACCATGGACGCGACGACCGAATACGCACTGGCATACGCGCTCACGACGACGGCGGGCATTCGGGCGTTTCTCGCGCTGCTCGCAGCCGCGATCGCCGCGCACGTCGGATGGATTCACCTCACGAATTCCTTCGCGTGGCTCGGCTCGACGAGCTCGATCGTCGTTCTAGCGATTTTCGCGCTGCTGGAAATACTGGGCGATAAGATACCGGTCGTTGACCACGTGCTGCACCTGATCTACTTCGTCCTACGGCCGGCGGCCGCCGCGATTCTCGTCGCCGGCACGGTGCACACGCCGAGCTATGCCGAGCTCGTGACTCTGATGGTTGTGGGAGCGCTCAACGCGTTCGTCGTCCACGGCTCCATCGCGACCGTTCGGGCTGCAAGCACCGCAACGACGCTTGGCGTCGTCAATCCCGGGCTCAGCGCGGTCGAAGATGTCGTGGCCGTCGGCGGGGGCGCCGCTGCGATCGCGTTTCCGATAGCCGCGGCGGTGATCGCACTCATCTTCGTCATCGCGCTCGTGCTTGTCGTGCGCCGCGTGACGACCGTCGGCCGGCCGTCCTATCGGTGATTTCGCCTGCTCACTGTTGGGCAAGCATCGCCTGCCCTTGGTTCGTTATTGAACCGCGCCGGCGCAGCCGTGCTTCGCGACCGTGAGCAAGACACCGGAGGACGGGGCAAGCGTGAGCTTCGCGGAGTGCCGGACCGCGCCGGTCGCAACGTCCGTGTAGACGGTTTGCGGCAGTTTCACCGTATACGGCGTCGTGCTGCTCGTATTCACCGCCGAAAGCCCAAACGAGAACTGACGGAAATATGCGAGTCGCCCGAGCCCGTGGTATGACGGCCCGCCATACATCTCGGCGCACGGTGCACCGATCGCGGCCTTATACTGGTCGAAGTAGTGCTCGAAACCATATTCGCCGTACGGCGCGGTGAAGACAACCGCCGCCTGTTCTTTGGCCATGACGTACGTCGACAAGACATAGTCGAGCTGCGCGTTTGTCACGCTCGTCTCGTTTTGCCACTCGTTGACGTCCATGAATCCTTTGCCGAGGCCTTGCGCGTAGCGCGCCCACGCGACGGTGTTGTTGAATTCGGCGTCTGAGCTGTACTTGCCGTACCGCGCGAAACCGCTCTCATCGAAGAGCACGTCGAGATCTGCAACGAGTTGCTGCTCGTTGGGATCGCCAAGAGTGATGTCGGCGGGGACGTTGTTCCCCCAAATACCAAGCGATCGCGGTTGTCCGTGCAGGTAGGTCCGCGCCGTGGAGAGGTACGACAACATGGCGTTGGCCCATGCCGAATCAACGGTATGACCGGAGAACTTCTGCGTCCACGTGGGCACGCCGCCGACATTGGCGAAGACGCCGCACCCGTGCTGGCCGTCCTGCGTGCCGCCGGTGTCGTTGTTCAGCGAGACGAGATCAAGCCCGACCGCAGAGTAGCCGTTCTGCTCCGCGTACCCGCCGACAAGATTTAAGAGATAGTTGATCACGTCAGGGTTTGTGATGTCGAGCGGTACGCTTGTCAAACCCGAGACGAATGCAACCGTCGACCTATCGCACTCATACAGGATCCAGTCCGGATGGTTGGCCTGCCACCAACTGAGCGGATGACCAAGATTGCCGAACAGTGAGACGGATGCGTCGGTGCCGACCGGAAGATACATGCTGATCGGAAGCGTGGGATTGTTCGTGCGCCACGCTTGCACCATTTGCGGGCTATTGGAACCCCAGAGAGCGGCGTAGAGCGGACCGTCCTGCATGGCCTGCTCTTGGGAGATGCCGCCTTTGTTCTTATGGTTGTCGAAAATCTGAACCGGGTAGATTCCGCTCCAGGTATCTTGGATATATTGGCTTTCGGCGGGCGGTGTCTCGGTGGCCATGGGCGAGACGGTCGACCGCTGGAAGTCTCCGGTATTCGGCGCGTACGCCTGCGTGGGTTGCGGCGCGACGCCGCCGCCCGCAAAACCATTGCCGCCGCACGCGGCGAGCGCGGAAACGAATCCGACCCCAATTATCGTTACCGCGATGCTAAAGGTGCCGCGCATGTTGGTCCTCATCCATGTGTCCCGCCCAGACCGTCAAATTTGACGACAGCATTTCGGCTCCTTGAGCCAAGCGCCCCATGCCAGTAGGTCGTTCCTCGCTCTCATTACCCAGTCAGTGGGGTCCGCGAATCGGATGAAAAAAAGACTTGAGGCGGCTCTTCTCTGTACGCTTGGATTCGCAGCAGTGTGTCTGGCCGGCTGCGGAAGTTCGGCCGCCCCCGGTCCGGGGCAGCAGCCGACACCGAATCCTAGTCCCGTCACGCCGATCCAGCATATCGTCCTCATCATCCAAGAAAATCGGACGCCTGACGATCTCTTTCAGGGACTGCCGGGCGCCGACATCGCCTCGAGCGGGCGAAATTCGAAAGGCCGCATCATCAAGCTCGCCCCGCTTTCGCTGAAAGCGCCGGTTGGATTTGGGCACTCCCATGCCGATTTCGTGTTCGCGTACGACCACGGCCATATGGACGGATTCGATCTCGAATCCGAGTCGTGCGGTGACCCGCCATGTCCCGACAACGGCGAATATGCCTACGTACCGCGATCGGAAGTCGGTCCGTATTTTTCGATGGCCGAACAATATACGTTTGCCGACCACATGTTTCAGACGAATCAGGGTCCGAGCTTTCCGGCGCACCAGTATCTCATCGCCGGCACGTCACAGCCCGCCGTCGGCAGCGACCTGCTTGCCGCCGAAAATCCGGAAACGCCGGATCATGCGACGATCGGCGGCTGCGACGCGCCCGCCGGCACGCTCGTCAAGTTGATCGATCCGGCCGGCGACGAAAACTCGTCGATGTTCCCGTGCTTCGAACATCCGACGCTCATCGATCTGCTGGACGCGCACGGCGTCTCGTGGCGCTATTACGCGCCGAGCACGAGCTCGATCTGGACGGGGCCGAACTCCATACGGCATCTCCGGTTCGGACGAGATTGGCGCGACATCTCGATTCCGGAGACCAACGTCCTGAACGATATCGCGGCCGGCCAGCTGCGCGATGTATCGTGGGTGATCCCCGACGCCTTGACGTCTGACCATCCGCAATCTACCGATGGCAGCGGTCCGTCGTGGGTTGCCTCGGTCGTGAACGCTATCGGTCAGAGTCAATATTGGAACGATACAGCGATCTTCGTGCTGTGGGATGATTGGGGCGGCTTTTACGATCACGTCCGCCCGGCGAATATTTTCGATTCCTACGAATTGGGTTTTCGCGTACCGCTCATCGTCGTATCACCGTATGCCAAACCAGCGCATATCTCAACAGTCGATCACGAATTCGGCAGCATCTTACGTTATATCGAGGAAGACTACAATCTTGGGTCCCTTGGATACACCGATGAGCGGTCCGACGACCTGAGCGATTGCTTTGATTATTTGCAGACCCCGCTCAAGTTCCACAAGATCCAAGCGCCGCTCGACCGTGCGTATTTCTTGCGGCCGGGCGCAGTGCACGGTCCGCCGGATACCGAGTGACGGACGCCGAAGGCGTCCGAATCGAACGGTGACGGAAGAGCCGTTCCGCCACCGTTCGTGAACTTATCTGACGATCGTGGTCGAGTCGGTGCGGTTGCGAGAGGCCATCGCTATGAGCGCGATGACGATCACGACGACGACGGCCGCGATGATCCAACCGGTAGGCGTCATAAACGTCGTCGTGGAGGTCGTCGTGCTCGTGCTCGTGGACGTGTTCGTGCCGGTGGTCGCCGTCGTATCAGGCGCCTGATTCTGAGTCGTGGTCGTTGTCGTGTTCGAGGTGTCGGTCGTCGCCTGAGCAGCGGGGTCTGCGAGGGCGATCAAATAGGCGGGCATCTTTTCTCCTCCTTCGCGCGCGCGGCGGCGATTCTGCATCGGCGCCGCGGATGACTAGGCTAGTTGTTCCCCCGATCTAGCATTTATAAACCACTTCTCGCTCAAGGAAGGTAAGGAATCGCAATCTTATGCTCAAGCACCTTAGGTTTTTTGCCGCGATAGCGGCGGTCGCCGTGATGACCTCGCCGGCCGCCGCAACGATGGGCGGCAGGCATCGGTTCGTCGCGACCATGATGTCGACCAAGCCAATCGCGTACTTCAGGCTCGAGTCGACGCAGGGCACGAGCGAAGTCGGCTCCGCGACTTTCGCTTCCGTAGGTGGTGCGACATCAGCCCAGGACTGCGCGCCGATCGGTGTCCGAGGCAATAAGTGCCTCGCGCTGAACGGCTCCGACGCCTATGTGAAGACGACCCAACTCGGGGGCATCGCCGCCGCTGCGAGCATCATGGCTTGGGTTGACCTAAGCGCCCTGCCGTCGAAGGCCGGCCACATCTTCTACGTCGCCGGAGAATCACACTACGGCAACGATCTCGATCTGCAGTTCGAGACCGACGACGTCCTTCGGTTCTATACGGCCGGCGGAAGCAACGTCGCATATACCGCCGACCCCAAGACGTTGCTTCAGACCTGGCACATGGTCGTTGCGACGGTCGACACCGTTTCCGGAGAGCGCGATATCTATTGGGATGGCAAATTAGCAGCTCACGATTCCGGAGGTGGGGAGCCGACGAAGACCAGCGCGTTCTCGATCGGATACACGACGGTCTTTCCCGGCCGCTGGTTCTCGGGCGCTATCGACGAAGTGGCGCTCTGGGATCGCGCGTTGAGCGCGGCGACGGTCTCTGATCTTTACTCTTCGACGAAGTGATGCCGGTTACGTGACGCGGAACGTGCCCGCGTCGATTCCCTCGCGGATGCGGCCGGCTAGGACGGCCGCATCGCTTTCGTGCCTTCTTTTCGCGCTGCCGCCCGCGCCGCGCAGGCTGCCTCGCTCGGCCGTAAGACGACATAGTCGAACGGCTTTTCCTTGAGCAGCGCGCGCGCCGTCGAGAAACCAGGGCGGAATGGTGAAATCCACGATCACCTCGTAGCCGTCGCGCTCGATGTGCCTCGCCGCCGCCAACATCGCTCGCATGATCATCACCATGCGTTTTGGTAATCCCTGAGTCTGCGGACTCTTGATGATGAACGACCAGAATGCGTCGCCTTCGATGTGAGCGAAGGCATCCGGCGACGACTTGATCAGCTCGCGCGCCACCGCAGTCTTGCCGGCCGCAACCGGACCCGAGAGAATCACGATCGATCCCACTCACGAACCTCGTACGGCCGATTGCAACTGGGCACGGTGGGGGTCGAACCCACACGACCTTACGGTCCCGGGATTTTAAGTCCCGTGCGTCTGCCGGTTTCGCCACGCGCCCAACAGCGCGGAATTAGCGCGACGATTTGAACGGACCTTTGGGATGGGCAAGCGATGCTTGCCCTACTACGAGACGGCGCGGTTAGGGAATGTGCGGGATCTCGCTCGATGCGAACTGCACGTTGTTTCGGCCGCACTGTTTGGCGGCATACATCGCCGCGTCCGCGCGCTGGATGAGCGCCTGAGCCGTATCGCCGTCGCGCGGAAACAGGCTCGCGCCGATGCTGCAGGTGATCGGAAGCGGAATATCTCCGAGCACGAACGGTTCGGCAAAAGCGCTCAAAATGCGCGACGCGACCATTGCGACGTCGTCCGCGTGCGCGACGTCATCGAGTGCGACGATGAATTCATCGCCGCCGAGTCGAGCGACAGTGTCGCCCGGGCGGATGGCCGCGGTCAGCCGCGCGGCTATCGCTTTCAACAGATCGTCACCCGCCGCATGACCGCGTGTGTCGTTGACCGTCTTGAAATGATCGACGTCGATAAAAAGCAGCGCCGAGCATCGGCCCCGTCTGCGCACGCGGGCGATCGATTGCGCGAGGCGGTCCATGAGCAGTATGCGGTTCGGCAACGCCGTGAGCGCATCGTGATGCGCAAGAAACGCGAGCCGATCTTCGGCCGCTTTGCGTTCCGAAACATCGAGCGCGATCCCCATCGTGCCAACCGTCACGCCCGCGTCGTCGCGCAGCGGTTCGACGTGCACATCATATGTGCGCGCCGCGAAATCGGCGAAATGATTACCGGCGCGCCCTTCCAGCGCTTCAACGTGCGTGATCATGTTCTCCGGCTCAGAGTCGATGCCGACGAGCGCATCCGTCAATTGTCGCCCGATGAGGGCGCTCGGTGAAAGACCGGCCCGAGTCAATCCGGAGCCGACGATCGAAGTGATGCGCAAGCGCTCATCGGTGGACCAGACGATTGCGGGTATCTGCGCCATGAAGAGCTGAAGGCGCGTTTGCGCCTCACCGAGCGCCAGTTGCGCTCGCCGGCGAAGCGTGATATCGCGAAACGCGAGCGCGATGCCGCCACGGCATGGAAATGCGCAGCCCTCGATCCACTTGTCGTATTCTGCGAAGTATTCGGTGAACGTCGGCGAGGCGTTTTCTCGGAAGGCGCGCCGGCACGCCTCCGAAAAGCGCGATCGCGCATCGGACGGTAAGCACGAGCGCAAGTCTCGACCGACGAGCGAACTGGGCGCTGCGGCCAGCATGGTGTTCGCCGCGTCGTTTGCCTCGGTGATCCGACCGGTCGAGTCGGTCACGACCAGGCCCTGGCCGAGGTGACCTAACACCTCGCCGGCGGCCGGCGTGCGGCTACGGTCGTCCAGGCCTTTAGGCGGCGGACGCTTTGGGCTGCGGAATACGCTCACGAATAGATTATACGCGACCGGGGGCGGTGATAGGGGTTACATGATGCCGGCATATTAAGGAGTAATTTTCAGGATGCGATCGCCGCGCAGCTCGGCCGTCCAGAAGCTTATGCCGTCGTCGGCTAGCGAAGCGAGCGAGGCACCGAGCGATTGGACGACATCCGGCGCAGCCGCCCCCGGCGCGAGAATCGCAAGACTTGAAACACCCCTTTCCGGACGGACGTTGAGCCAGAGCGTCGCGCCACGCCAGGTGAACCCCGTCACTTCCCAAGGCAGATCGATCATGTGCTTCACGGAGCCGTCGGCATGGAGTTGGAGGACGCGCTTCTCGTAACGCTGGCTGAGCCAAAGATGACCGCCGTCATAAGCTAGGTGAGAGCCGGTCGCATCCGGGCATCTGATGGATTGTTTTTCCCAGGCGGATTGCGCGATGTCGAACCGATGAATGCTTCGATCATCGGAATCAGCGCGACCTATCACCGCGCACAATCGGTCCTCGACAAACGTCATGCCGTATACGCGGCCGGGCGCCGGATGCGACGCGCGGATAGCAAGGTCCTGATCAAGCTCGAGAATGGCCGAGGATTCCCAATCACCGGCCCAAAGCCTCGGTCCATCAAATGCGAGACCGATCACGCCTGAAGCGGGCTTCTGTAGCTGGGACAAAATCATAAGACGACGAGCTCCGCAACTTTGGTGCGCTCCGGCAGGCGCTTCACCCGTCGTGGGAAAATGCTCGGCCTCTACCGGTTGCGTAGGCCGATTCTGTCGGTCCGCTCCATCAAAGTGTCGAGGGTCCCACAAGGATTCCTCCATAGGCTGCGTTGCTTGCATGCGAGATTCTTCCGACCGACCGCTGAAGTACATGTCCATCGCCACAGACCTGCTCACCCGCATCGAAAAGGGCGAATGGCCCATCGGCCGCCAGCTGCCATCGACGATCGCGTTGGCTAAACAGTACGGCGTCGCGCTTATGACCGTCCGCCAAGCGCTCGGAATTCTCTCGCAACGCGGCGTGGTGGAACCGCGCCAGGGCGCCGGCACGTTTATCGCCGGTGACCGGTCGCGAAACGGAATGCGCGCACGCACGCCGGCGGTGCTCGTGATCGAGGATGATGATACGCTGCGCTCCGTCGCGGCTGCCGCACTACGCGAATCCGGCTACCACGTAGACCTCGCGAAGAACGGCGGCGAAGCGCTGCTTCGATTGGAAGAGCGCGACGACTACGATGCGATCGTGCTCGATCTGCGTCTGCCCGACACCGATGGATTCGAGATCATCGACTACATCAAAGCGAATCGCCCGGCGGTGCGCGTCATCGTCGCGAGCGGCTACATCGATAACGATGACGTGTTACGGGCAGCTGAGCGTTGGCCCCTGATGATGCTGCGGAAGCCGTATTCCGCAGACGACCTTCGCGATCGTCTCAACGCGCTCGTCGGCCGCGGCGTCCCCGAGGCGCAAGCTCCCGTTTAGCAAGGGCGCGTGAGGCGCAAGCGAGAAGCCAAGCCTGTTTGTCGGTCTTGAGGCGATAAGGCGCAGACGCGCCGATCGCCCGCGGGCCGCATTGACGTTTAGCGGAGTAACGCAGCGTTTGAAAATCGTCGTCACGGTCAAACAAGTGCCCGATACGAACGCCGAAAAGTCGTTCGATGCGGCCACGAACCGTCTCAACCGGTCCAACGTTGAAAACGTTCTGAACCCGTTTGATGAATACGCCGTCGAGGAAGGCCTTCGTCTGAAAGAAGCGTTGGGCGGCGACACGACCGTGACGATCGTCTCGGTCGCGCCGGAAAGCGGACGCGAAGTCGTGCGCAAGGCGCTTGCCATGGGGGCCGATTCCGGTGCTCTGCTCTCCGATGCGGCGTGCGCCGGCGGCGATTCTATGGCGACCGCGTATGCGCTCTCGCTCGCGGTGAAATCGATCGGCTTCGACCTCGTGCTCACCGGCACGCAAAGCACCGACGCGATCTGCGGCGTCGTTCCGGCGGCCCTCGCGGAATATCTCGGCATCCCGTGTCTCACGTTTGCGAAGAAGCTGACGGTGGCGGATGGTGCGATAGAGGTGCACCGAGAGACGGAGACCGGTTATCTGCGCATGCGCGCTCCATTGCCCGCGCTCGTTTCGGTGACCAAGAGCGCGAACGAACCGCGCTATCCGTCGCTCAAAGGCATCATGGGCGCAAAGAAAAAGGAGATCGCCGCACTGACGCTCTCCGGTCTGAACGGTGCAGCGGACCGCGCCGGCGAGGCGGGCAGCCGTACGAAGGTGCTCGCCACCTCAGCCGTCGGTGCCCGGCCGAAGGGCACGGTCATCCAAGCGCCCGACGGTGATGAAGGCGCACGCGCCATCCTCGATTTCCTCGTCGCCAAGAAGGCGATCTGACGCCGCCATGTCAGCCGTCATCATCTACGTCGAACATCAAGCCGGAGCGCTGCGCCGCATCGGTTTGGAGATGGCCACAAAAGGCGCGGACATCGCGAAATCGCTCGGAGTTCCGTCATTGGCGGTCGTTCTCGGAGCCGATGCGGACAAAGCCGTCGAGCAGCTCAAGCAGACGCCCGTCGATATCATCGCGGTCGGCGAAAAGGTTCAGATCGAAAAGATCGGCCTCGACCCGGCCGTCGACGCTCTCGCCGCGCTCTTGAGCGAGCACGGAGCGTCGCATGTCCTATTACCCTCGAGCAACGCCGGCAAGGACATCGCCGGCCGATTGGGTGCACGTCTGCGGCTCGGCGTCATAACCGAGGTGACGGACCTTACCGTCGGTGAGAACGGACTCGTGGCGCAGTCGCCGAAATTCGGCGGATCGGTTACTGCTTCGATTTCGTTTAAGGATTCAGAATGCGGGATCGTTCTCTGCCGGCCCAACTCGTTCGCAGCGCGCAAGGAAGCGGGCAAAGGCGAAGTCATCGCGCTCGCGCCGCCTGTCTGCGCCGATCGCGGGGTCGTCATCGAGGAGAGTGTCACGCAGGAAGCCGGTGCCGTGGGTGTCGACGAAGCGGGCATTGTGGTTTCCGGCGGGCGCGGTCTCGGGGGACCGGAGCATTTTGACATCATCGAAGGGCTTGCGTCCGCGCTCGGCGGCGCGGTCGGTGCTTCGCGCGCCGCGGTGGATGCCGGGTGGATCTCGCACGGCCACCAGGTCGGGCAGACGGGCAAGAGCGTCTCTCCGTCGCTCTACATCGCGTGCGGCATATCCGGCGCGATCCAACATAAAGTGGGCATGCGCAGCTCGGGCACGATCGTCGCGATCAACAAAGATGCGAACGCCCCGATCTTCGAGTTCTGCGATTTCGGCGTCGTCGGCGACATCTTCAAGGTCGTGCCGGCGCTGACACAACTAGTCAAAGAACGAAAGGGCGCTTAAAGTCACATGCGCCGTCTGATACCGGCGATAGCCGCCGCCTTTCTCATCACCGCCGGGTTCGCGGCGAGCGGCGTGCTCGTACCTGCGGACTCGACGGCGTACGCGCGCCCGAAAGCGCCAAAGCCGACGCCAAGTCCGTCGCCGACGGGTTCTCCCACGCCCACACCGCAGCAACGCATCGCCACGCTGCGGCAAACCGTGAAAGATAATCCAAACGATCGCGAGTCGCATGCCGAACTCGGGCAATTGCTCGTGGAACAAGGCGATCCAGCCGGCGGCCGCGACGAGCTTGAGACCGCCGTCGGCCTCGGCGCGGAAGACGAACGCATCTGGTTTTATCTGGGCAGCGCGGACCTCGCGTTGAATGACCCGTCGGACGCGGCGCTGCAATTCGAACGAGCGGAGAACGACGATCCGAGCAATGTCGCGGTGCTCGCAAATCTTGTGGACGTGTATCTCCAGCTCAATCGGCTCGACGACGCAGGACGCGTGGCCAAACGTGCGATCGCGTTGCACCCCGACCAGTCATTCGGGTACGAGTCGCTCGGCACGGTCGAATTGAACCGCAACCAATTCGACGCCGGCCGGAAAGATCTGCTCAAGGCGCTCTCGATCGATCCAAAAGACGATCGGGCAAAGCTTCTCATGGGTAAATCGTACATCGCCGACAAGAAGCCGAACTACGATCTCGCGATCACGCAGTTCGATGCAGTGCTCGCCGACGACCCGAAGAATGTTGAAGCGCTCCTTGCGAAGTCCGACGCGCTGTCCGGCAAAGGCGACGTGGCAGGCGCGGTGGCGGTCTTGCAATCAATCGTGAAGCTGCACCCGGAATCGGTCGAGTTCGAAGACGACATCGCGCAGACGTATCTGTCGCACAATATGGTGCAGCAGGCGCGCGACGCGTTCGCTCAGGCGATCAAAGACCACCCGAAAGATGCCGAGCCGTTCGCGCTGCAGGCAGAATACGACAACTCAAAGCATAACGGCACGCTCGCGTCACAGGAATTCGAGAAGGCGATAGCGCTCGAGCCCGGCAACCCTCGTCTGCTCTTCGACTATGGCCGCATGCTGTTGGTCGACATGAATCAGCCGGCGAAAGCGCAGGACATCTTCTCGCGGCTCGTGTCCGCAAACCCGAACGACCCCGAAGCCGTGTTCTATCTCGGCCAGGCGTACGCGGCCGGCAGTCAATGGGCGCAGGCGCGCGACGAGTATATCCGATCGTTCGGCTTGGCCAAGACATACACGACGCTCTTCAATCTGGGGCTTTCGTACTTCGAGCTCAAAGACTATAAGAATGCGCGCGCGGCGTTCGAAGCGCTTGCGATCAACCAAGATCCAAAGCATCCCGATGCGCAGCTCTGGTACGTGTTAGGCGACACGTACCGGCTCATGGGCGATAAACGCAACGCCATCGTCGCGTTCAAGCGATTCCTCGTCTACTATCCAAAAGGTCCGGCGGCCACGAAGGCGCACGCATACCTGAAGGCGCTCGGCGCGACGTAACCGCAGCAGCGGCGAGGAGACGCACGGGCCGATGCGGATAACGCTTGCGCAGCGCTTCGCCGAGCACCATACGGGCACGCACCACCCGGAGCGGCCAGAACGCATCGAAGCGTTTATCGCCGGGCTCGAAGCGGGCGGATGCCCGCGAACAGATCTCCAGCCGGCGACGCCGGCGCCGTTGCCGGCGATCCTAAGCGTGCACGGCGCGGCATACGTAGCGGGCGTCGAGCGGATATGTCTCGGCCTCGCATCCGATGACATCGCGGAA
This sequence comes from Candidatus Eremiobacteraceae bacterium, assembly GCA_035295225.1. NCBI lineage: Bacteria > Bacillati > Vulcanimicrobiota > Vulcanimicrobiia > Candidatus Eremiobacterales > Candidatus Eremiobacteraceae > Candidatus Eremiobacteraceae bacterium. Next base: position 16,924 of record DATGJI010000012.1, read on the forward strand.
CTGCCGACGGGTGACACGATCGTCTCGCGCTCATCCTACGAGATCGCGCTTGAGGCCGCCGGCGCGGCGCTGACGGCAGCTGAGCAGTCCACCGCGGGCGACCCGACGCTTGCGATCACGCGCCCGCCGGGCCACCATGCGACTCCCGATCGCGGCATGGGATTTTGCATCTTCAACAACATCGCGATCGCCGCGGAACAGATGCGCCGCAACGCTGGTCCGGTCATCGTCGCCGATTTTGACTATCATCACGGCAACGGCACGCAAGCGTGGGTTGAGCGCGAACTTCGTCTGGGTGACGGGCCGCCGATCGGCTTTATCTCTTCGCACGCCTACCCCGCCTATCCGGGCTCCGGTGCGTTCGCTGAGTCGCGGATCGGCGAGAGCGGTTTCATCATCGACGTGCCGCTGCCGCTTTCGACCGTGACCGACGACTTCATCGCGGTCTGGGCGTCGCTGCTGCCGCCGCTCGTGCGCCGATTGCGGCCGGCGGCGCTCCTTGTCTCGGCGGGATTCGACTTTCTCGCCGGCGATCCGATCGCCGGTCTGCCCGTTTCGCTTCGCGCCGTCGATGCGTTATGTGCTCTCTTCGGTTCAGTGGCGAGCGAGAGGGGGATTGCCTTGAGCTTTATCTTCGAGGGCGGCTATTCGCTTGAAAATCTCACCGCGAGCGGCGCCTCGATGGCGCGAACATTCAATGACGGCCAGTCGCGGGCGACGCATGCGCCCGGAGCCGGCGAGCCCGCATCGCCGAAACTGCGCGCAATAGTTCGTGAGGTGCTGAGCTGGCTCTAACGGAAGGAAAGATCGAGGCTACTGTTTTATGCTCGCGCCGACCGCCGCCAGTTCTTTCGCGGTGAGGTCACCGACGAGCGTCAAGTTCAACTTTCCAGCGTTCCACGTGACGAGCGTTTCGCCGCCGAAATCAGCTGCGTAGCCGTCTTTACCGCCCACGTCTATTTTTTTCGGCGTCATGCCTTCGAACGTCGGCAGCCGTGCCGTGGCGTTCTCGAAGAGCGAGAAGTCGCGCAACCCGTCGTCGTAGACGATCTGCAACGTCTGGATGCCGTCGTGCACGCTCACGGAATCGTGGTCGAGGGTGAAGCCGTCGGGCAACGACGCAGGCCGGGCAATCGAGAATGGCAGCGACGAGGCGAGGGTGGCGTCATCGGTCTCGGCCTTGCCAAACGTCGCGCCCGGCACGAGCCGCATGCCCTGCGGAATGGAGAGATCGAAGAGTTCTTTCGGCAGGGATTTCACGACGCGTACGTTGTCGAAGCTCGACTTCGAAGCGATGGAGCCGTCGGCATGATACGACTCGCGGCGCAAGATGAGATCGGTCTGATCGTCAACCCAGATCCGGCCCACGAGCACGCCTGAGTATTTCGAGGTCAGACTGATCCCGTGCGCGGCGCGGCCGGCCACCGTCGTGGAGGGACCTGACTCGACCCGGTAGTTGCGCTCGACGCGCGCAGCGTCGATGGACTCTGCGAGCGGCGGAGCGCTCGCAGACCATTCGTCCGAATACACGGTGTTGGTGCTCGCCTCGTATTGATACGTCACCTTTTCGTTGCTGATGATCAGCCGGCCGTACGCGTCGACGGGCGCTACATACCAGATACGCCATGCCGAAGGGGCGTTGTGGTCCAATCGCACGACGGTCGAATCCACGCGGTCACGACCGTAGACGATGGTGGTCATCGTGCCGGAATACGACACGGAGTCGTCCGCGGTGACCGCTTTGTGCAGGATGTCTATCGCCGAAGGCTGTGGAGCAGCAGCCGCGGCCGACACGATGAGAACAGAAGCTGCCGCGGCCGCGAACGGGCGCGCAAGCAACACTCCAAGACCAGCGCTAGGGCTGGCTTTGCGCATTGTCGTTGGCCGATGTCAGGACGTATTCCGACCAGGCGCGATCTGAGACCGGCGACCCCATCGTCTGGGCGACGTGTTCCCGCAGATAGTATCCGGTCGAGAAGCTCGGCTGCGGTTGGGCGTACTGGCCGACGCGCACGACTCCCACGGTGAGCACCGCGATGACCGCCGCGAGCGGAATAGCGAGTCGCGGCCGGAGCAGCGCTCTGATACGCTCCGCAAACGATGGCGACTCGGTCGCCTGTCCATGCATCGCCAAGCGCACGCCGGCGAGCACAGACGTCGGCATATCCAGTTCGTCGGCAAATGCGCGGCGCAGGGTTTCGCCCAGCTGCACTTCATGCTGATACTGCGACGCGCAGGACGCGCACGTCTTGATGTGGCTATACACGGCAGCGTCGGTCGCCGCATCAAGCTCATGATGCACGTAGTCGACGAGCAGAGGCTGGCAAGCTGAGCAGTTCATCGGGGTTGGTCCTTGGCGGTGAGGGGTGCGCGGCAAATGCCGGGGACGAAGATTTCGCCGCACCCCGGTCGTCCATATAACGATTCGACCGAGCAAAGCGTTTCGCACTTCGGCCAGACCGCTCGGCGTTCCGGGACGCGGAACATCATTCTGACGGTACCTGTTCGCGGGCGGCGAGGACGTTCTTGCGAAGCTGCTCGCGCGCCCGGTGCAATCGGGATCGGACGGTGCCGATCGAGCAGCCGGCGATGTCGGCTATCTCCTGATACGAGTACTCGTCGATATCTGCGAGCACGACGACGACCCGCTGATCATATGAAAGGCCGCTCAGTGCGCGCTCCATCACAGGCGAAAGTTGGCGGTCGTGCAGCGTCGCGATCGGGTCGTGCGCCGAGTCGGCGAGCGGCCGCGACTGCGGTTGATTGTCTTCCGGCAGCGGTTCGACGAAGACGCCTTTGCGACGCCGCAATTCGTCGCGATGAAGATTGGTGACGATGCGGTAGATCCATGAGAGAAACGACGTGCCTTCGCGAAAACTGTGCCACGCGCGGAATACTCGGATGAAGGCCTCTTGCGCGAGATCGCGCGCGTCAGCTTCATTTCCGGTGAGGCGATACGCGAAGTTGTAGGTCTGCTTGCCATACGTCGCCATAGCCTGCTCGACGAACGAGATCTGCTCGGGCGTAGGCGCTGTGATTGGCGAGCGCGGGCGCGCGGTCATCGGGCGGTGACTTTGCCGCCGCGCAGCGGCAATACCTTGCCTCAGGCCGGCAGGACCGTTTCCGAGTATCGAGTAACTGCAAACGCTGTGATCGAACGCCGCCTGCCCGACGACCCAAATGAAACCGTCCGCCTGATCGTATCGCTCCTCGTCCGCTATCCCGAGCTTTCGCGAATCTCGATCGATTCACGCGCGCGGTCGATCGCGTTTTTCTTCATCGTCAAAGGCACGATCAGCGACGCGGAGCGAGCCGCTTTCGACGGCGCCGTTCGCCGGCACGTCGACGCGTTTCACCGGCTCGACCGGCGCGCGGGCGTCAAGATCGACATCGCTTGGACGGGACTCGACGGGATCACGATCGTCGAGGTGTGCCGCGATACGCGAACCGTCGCGCGCGAGGAGCTCGGCGTCGTCGTCGCTCTGCTCACCGAAGCGTTCGGCGAACGGGTTGTCGCGAATCCGCCGGCAGAAGGCGACGATGAATTTTCAGCTCACGAAGAAGCGGTCGGCAATGCGTTCGACGCGCTGCGCCGCGGCAAGCAGAAGAAGAGCCTCGTGGGTTTTCGCGACGACCGCCGCGTGCTCGTCTGCTTCGCACGCGATGGCCGCGCCCTAAAAGCCGACCTCCGCTAACACTCGCTCCAAAAACGGATTTTCCGAAGGGGCCGACGCTAGTCGGCCCTCGTCTATCAACCCGAAACGAACTACTGAAAGGGCCGACTACTGAAGGGGCCGACGCTAGTCGGCCCACGTCTATCAACGGCGTCACTCGAGTTCGACGGCCTCGCCGTCTCACACGCCCCGGCTTTTGAAACCGCCGGTGATGCCGTGACGGTGCTGGCGACCGGCAATGACCGCACGGCTCGCCTAAGCGAGGCGTTGAACGAGGAGCGGAGCCACGGATGGCGAGAGCGACGAAGTGAACCGAACGACAGAGCGAGCTGGATGCGGAGCGAAGGAGAGTCCTCGCGTGGCGAGCCGTTCGGTCAATAAGTCGCCGTATCGGCGAGAGTATCAGCGTGCAGGGTGGAGAGATTCCGCGGCGGTCACGATGTTGCGGAGAAGCACGGCGGTCGTGACCGGACCGACACCGCCCGGTACGGGGGTCACGCCTGCGGCGACTTCCGCTACGCTGTCAAAATCAGCGTCGCCGCACAGCCTGCCGTCCACGACATTCGTGCCGACGTCGATGACGACGGCGCCGTGGCGGACCATGTCGCCTGTGAGAAAGCGTGGTTTGCCGACCGCGAGAACGATGATGTCGGAGGCGCGCGTCACGGCGGCGATGTCCTTCGTCCGTGAATGACAGACGGTGACCGTCGCGTCGGCGGCGATCAAGAGATGCGCCACAGGTCGACCGACGACCGCTGAGCGCCCGATGACCACTGCGCGAAGCCCGGCCAAGCGCTTCGCCGGCGGCTCGCGCAAGATTTCGAGTACCGCCGACGCTGTTGCCGGCGCGATCGTCGCATAGCCGAGCGATAGGAGACCCTGATCGAACGGACTTGCGCAGTCGATATCTTTTCGCGGATCGATCGCTTCGACCAGTCGGCGCTCGTCCAGGTTGCGCGGCAACGGACGTTGGAGCATCACGCCATGGACGGTCGGCTCGTCGATGATCCGATGCACGATCGCGAGCGCGCCCGACGTGTCGGCTCCGGCACCTATCGGCACGATCTCGACTTGGATCCCTGCTTCGGCGCCTGCTCGGCGCGCCGTCTGCGCGTACAGCGTGCCCGCGTCATCTCCTTCGACGACCATGACGACGCACTTGGGCGCGACACCGCGGGCTTGCAGCGCTTCGGCGCGCTGTTTCACATCCGCGCGGATGCGCAAAGCGATCGGCCTGCCGTCGAGCCGAACCGCCGGCATCAGTCGCCGCCGGCGATGAGCGCGTTCACCTTACCGAGAACCACCTCGGCTTGGATGTCCACTTGCGCCAAGGCGGCGCGCGCGCGCGAGGTCAGCGCCGCGGCCGTCGCCCGGTCTTTGAGCGACCGCGCGTTGATCTCGACGTTGAACGCCGCGCCCTGCGCGGCCGCCAGGGCGAATGCGGCGGCGCAGCCGAGGTCGCTGACCGCATTCGGCGTGCCAAAATCTACGAGTTCGGCCGCGAGCCCGCACGTGCGCTCCGCGAGTTCGACGACGCGCAGCGGGGGCTCGGCGGCACCGGCGAGCGCGCGCTGAATCGCGGCGCTGCGCTCCGCTTTTTGCGCTTCATCGGACCGCGGCATCTTGTAGGCTGCGCTCACCTTGTCAAAGGCGACGACGTCCTCATCCACGCACGCGAGCAGTTCGCGGGCGACCGCAACGGCGAGAGCACCGAGCGATGTGGCGCGCGGCGCGACGTCGGCGAATTTGGGCGAACCAGCGGTGAGTTCGGCGACCATGCGTACGAGCCCAGCGGCGAGCGCCGCCACTGCGGCGGCCGCGCTTCCGCCGCCCGGCGTCGGATCAGCGGAAGCAAGTTTGCGCGTGTAGTCCGTTAACGATAGCGAAGCGAGCGACATGCATACTCCAAGTCGCCGCTCCGCTTTGCGCCCGAACAGAGTGAACCCTGTCCGAACACGATTGTCCTAGCTGTTGAGGTTCAGCGTCACCGTGGCCGAGCTTGAGTTCTGTTTGCTCGCAGTTATGCGCACCGTCACAGCGCCGCCGCCGGTCACCTGGATCGTGACGACTTGTGAGAACGCGCCGGTGCTGTCTGCAGTGAGATCGGCCGCGTAGCTGCCGGACGGCACGCGGAATACGCCGCCGTAGAGCGCGACGCTCGCCGCGACGATGTGGATGTGCGACCCCGGAAGCGCCGTGCCGGCGACGGTGAACGTGCCGCCGACCGTAGCGCCCTGTGCCGGCGTGGACACGTTCACGTAGTTCTGGGCCGTGCTCGTGCCTGACGTGAAGCTCCAGCTCTGCGAGAACGTCGCGCCTGCCGCACTCGTGCCTTCCACTTTGACCGTGTGCGATTGTGCCGCGAGCGAATACGGAGGCGTGAAGAGCACATCCGTCGGTGAGATCGCCGTCGCACTCGTCACGTCTCGGTCATCGAGCAGCACTTTGACCGAGTTTGGGTCGACGCTTTGCGAGAAGGTCGCAGAGATGGCCGGTTTATTCGATTGCACCACGCCCTGATCGGCCGGATTCAGGTTCGTCAACGTCACAGCGGCTGCAGTCGCGCCCGGCGAACCGCTGGTGATCGTGACGGTATCGCTATCAGACGCATAGTCGACCGCGGCGCCAAGCGCCTGCGAGATAAATCGCAGCGGTACGAGCGTGCGTGATCCCACCAAGAACGGCGCGACATCGAGCGTTTGGGGCTGTCCGTTCACCACGGCAGTCGTCGAGCCGATGGTGAGCGAGATGGTCCTGCCGTTTCCGGTAGCATTGATCTTGCCGTTATCGTAAACGACGCTCGCACCGAGGCGTTCGAAGACGCCGCGGAGAGGTACGAATACACTGCCCGACCGT
>DATGJI010000013.1 GCA_035295225.1 Candidatus Eremiobacteraceae bacterium
AGCCACGAGAGCTTCGCTGCACCCTCATACGAGTGCTTCGGTTTTTTCTGTTCGGGAAACCACATGCGTTCCGTAGTCTCGTCGGGCACGCTCGCAGGCCTAGCTTCGAGCGGTTTCGGCTTGCGTTGGCTCAATCGTTCCGTCACGTACAGCACGATGCCGGTGACGAGCAGCACCGCAGCGGCGACGGTGGGATTTGCGAAGAGCGGATCGACGCTCTTGGAAAGCAGCTTGCCTCCGATCGCGAGCGGCACAAAGCCGATGATCACGAGCAGCGCAAGGCGTTCATTCGGCTCGGTAAAGCGCGTTCGGATGCCGGTGACGAGACCGCGAACGAGTGCCGCATAGTCTTGCCAGAAATACACGAGGACGGCGAGGAACGTGCCGAGATGAAGCATCACGACGAATGGAAGGCTTGGAAAATCCCAGCGGAAGAGATACGAGAGCAGAACTGTGTGGGCGGCGCTGGATATCGGGAAGAGTTCCGTGATGCCTTGGATTATGCCAAGGCCAATAGCATGGATGATTGCATTCACGTCTGCCCTTTTCCGCGCGGGGGCAGGCGTGAACCTCCGGCGCAAGTCCTAATATGATGACCAAGCTCGCATATGGACCTAAAAGGCCCGGCGCGGCTTGGGCCGGCCGGCGTGCGGCGCTTGAGACGGACCCTCAATCGATCTTGAACTCGTATACGATTCTGTACTCCGCCGTCACGGGCTTACCGTCACGAAGGGGAGCGGTATACAAGCTTGCGTGCGCAGCTGCAAGCGCGGCCGCATCCAGCGCCGCATTGCCCGACGACTGATCTATGGTCGCATCCAGCAGCGAACCATCCGGGCCGATCGTGACGAGCACGATCACGGTTCCCTCGACGCCCTCTTGCATTTGGACATCCGGGTAACTCGGCGTCGCTTTATAGCGGAAGTTTGAGTCCTTCACCGGCAGCACCGTTTCGGCCGTCGGCGTCGCAGTCGGCGGAGCGATGGGCGGCGCGGACGGTGTTGGGGTTTCGGGAAACGGCGTCGTCATAGGCTGCGGCGAGAATTGCGGTTCGACTGAACCGGTCGTGTTCTTCGACGGTCGCACTATGGGCGGCTGTATGTGCGCAGGCGGCGCGGTGACGCTTGGCGTCGGTGGCGGAGGCGTTGGCGGCGGTGTCGGAGTCGGACTAAGCCGCGGTTTCGGCGTCGGAGAGTCAAGGACGATGATTTGCGGCGGCGGTGTTGCTTGCGGTGTGAACTTCGGGAACAACCCTGAACTTGCGCCGCCGAGCATCATGTGAACGATCGCGGAGAACGCGATGAAGCTCGCCGAGAACAGAACGAGCGAATATCGTTCGCGGCGCGAGAAAAGTGGTGGCGAAAGTTTGCTGCCCATGATGCGCGTAAGTCGAGTTCACGCGCATTGAGGTTCATAGCGTGGGCCGACTGGCGTCGGCCCCTTCGGATTGGTCGCGAGCGTTAGCCGTCGAGCTTGAACTCCACGACAAACTTATACTGCTGCTGAACCGGCTTGCCGTTCACGATATACGGCTTGTAACGGCATTCGTGCACGTACTTCAACGCGGCCTGATCCAGCAGCGCGTTGCCGGATGAAGTCGCGATGGTGGCGTCCACAAGGGTTCCGTCAGCGCCGATCGTGAGCAGGACGATGGCGGTCCCTTGAATGCCCTGATCCTGAGCGATTTGCGGATAGTCGAGCGTGGCTTTATAGGCAAGCGACGCGTCCGTGACATCGATCGGACCTTGCGGCGGCGCCTCGGTGGGAGCGACCGTGGGGGCAACGGTCGGCACTGCGGTGGGTACGCCTTGCTCGTTTCCGACCGGCGGCGGCGTGTACGCCGCTTCAGCAGGTCCGCTCGCCGACGTGTCCGTGTTCTGCTTCACGACGTTCAGTTTGATGCGCACCGGTTCCGGCGTGTTCTTCGGCGGCGGCGGCGTGGGAGTTGGCGGCGGCGTGGGCGTGGGTTTCGGCGTGGGCCGCGGTGTGTGGACCATTGTCTGGACAGTCACGATCTGCGGCGGCGGCGTGGCCTCGACTTTGAACTTCGGGAACATCGTCTCGGCCCAGCCGCCGACGCCGAAGTGGACGAGCACGGACGCAGCGATAAACGCGAACGACAAGATGCCGACCGAATATGCCTCACGCTTTGTGAAAAGCGGCGGGACCGTTTGCTTTGCGGTTTGCGGGCCGCCGGCTGAGATCGACACCTATGCGAATCCTTTCGCTAACTCAGTTATTGGTATCTGGCGCGCCGATGATCTTGTTCGCCAAGCCGAACTTATTGAATCCGGCTGCTTTTGCATCGGCCATCAGCGTGAGCACGGTGCCGTACTTCGCGGTGGGCGCCGCTTTGATGATGAGGTCGTCATTCGATGAGTACTGGAACTGAGCGAACAGGTCTTTCATCCGCTGCGGCAGATCGGCTTTCGCGATGACCTCGGCGCCGACTTGGACTTCGTCTTTTGGATTGATGATGATCACGAGCGGCGAGTTCGTGACCTTCTGTTTGTTGAACGCGAGCGGAACCGGCGGCGGTTTCAACAGGGAGGTGAGGATCATGAAGATGATCAGCAGGACCAGCAGCACGTCGGTGAACGGCGTGATGTTGATGGTGGACATGACATCTTCTTCGGGTCCTGAGCCGATGAGCGACATGTGCCTCTCCCCTCTATCCGGTCACGAAGCCGACGTCATCATCGCCCGCTTCGCGGGCGGCGTCGAGGATTTTGATGATCGTCGAGTAGCTCGCCGCTGAGTCGGCCGTCAGCGCGATGTGGCTGAGATAGCCTTGTGCCGCGTGCGCTTTGTGATAGGCGATGGCAGTCGCCATGTCGTTGTACAGACGCGCTTCGCTGGTCCGGCGCCCGTCGATGTACACGACGTTATGCGCGTTGACTTCGACGTCGATCGGGTGCGTCTGAATATTGTTCGCTTTTGGCGGCGTGGGCGGCGCGTGCTTGGCGAGTTCCTTCTGGAATCCGGGCGGCGCCGCAAGGGCTGCGAGGATCATGAAGATGATGAGGAGCACGAGCAAGACGTCCGTGAACGGAGTGATGTTGATCTCCGCCATCACATCGGTGTCTTGCTTCGCTGATGTCAGGCCCATGATGCGCCTCTCTTGCGAGCTGTGAGAACGCTGCTAGTTCGAGCCCGGTCCGGCGGGTTTCGGCGAAGGCGCCGGCGTGGAATTCGGGCGGGCAGACGAACCGGTGGGCCGATACAATTCGGTGGGTATCGGCGCGCCGGAATTGTGGAAGTGCAGCATCTCGGCGAGTTTGTTAGCCGAGACGATCATCTCCTGATTGTACGCCTTGATTCGCGACTTGAAGTAGTTGAAGAAGATCACGGCGACGACGGCGACGGCCAAGCCTGCAGCCGTGGTCACAAGGGCTTCCGACACACCTGCCGCCACGACGGCCGGCGTTGAATTGCCTTTGAGCGCGATGTCGTTGAACGCGCGGATGATGCCGAGCACCGTTCCGAACAATCCGACGAACGGCGCGATGACGGCGACCGTGCCGATGATCGAGAGGTTCGCTTCGAGCGTGTTCAGCTGCTCGAGCAACGCGATCGAGAGCGCGTCTGAGATATCGGCGCGGCTCTTCTCGTGCCGGAACAGACCGAACTGCAGGATCTTGGGCAGCATGCCCCGCTCGCGGTCGCAGACCGCGATGGCGCCCTTGATGTCGTCCTTCGACACCCGGTCGCCGATGTCGCGCAACAGTTGGCTCGGATTCGAGTGCTGCTTCGAGAAGAAGAACAGCCGCTCGAAGACGATGCCGACCGAGAGCACGGAGAGCACGAGCAGGGCCCACATGGCCGGGCCGCCGTGATTGAGAAAATCTAGAAAACCGGTGAACGGATTGCTGCTATCCATAATAGACTCTCGTACCCCTTATGCCGAATCGGCTTGATGCGACGGCGACGCCGGGAGATCACAAAACGCAATAACACAGAAGGCGGGCTCGGAACCCGTCCGTTTTGTGCCGCCCGGGTTTAAACGACTCAACGCGGGTCTCCTACCACGGTGCGTAGGCTTCTCTATCGATTTTCATCGACGAACCGAACAGCAGTGCGGCGCGTGGCCGCCGCACTAGCCGGGCCCCGACGCGCGGTTAGACGCGTCGCTGTGATCAACGCCAGGCATGTCGGTGCCGTTGATCGTCTTGTAGTAGTTGACGACCTGGGTGATGCCTTGCGTATTGTTCTGCGCTTTGAAAATGGCATATGCTTTCTGCAGCGCCGCGTTCGCGTTGTCTTTTTGGTGCTGGTCCGCGCAGGCGATGGCATATGACTCCCACGCGTTTGCGTTGTTGGCGTCGGCCTCAGTTCCGGCTTTGGCGTACTTGAGCGCATCTGCCGAGTAGTCGTTCTTGTCCTTGCTCGCGTTCAATAGGATGTTCGCGATCACGGTATTGTAGTAGGAGGCCTTCGAGGGCGTCGCCTTGATGGCCGCGTCGATCGCCGGCTGGATCTGGTCGGTCTTGCCTTGAGCGGCAGCGACCTTTGCGATGCCGAGCTGAGCGTCGCCCGATTGCGGACTCAGCGCCAGCGCCTTTGCGTAGGCAGCCTGTGCGCCGGCCCAGTTGGACATATTAAGGTAGACATCGCCGAGCGCGTTCTGCCATTGCGGGTCGTTGGGGGCGATTTCGATGAGCTGCTGCAGTGGACTGATGGCCTGCGAGAACTGGTTCTTCGAGACGTAGTAGCTGTACTGGACCTGGTACGGAAACACGCTGTTCGGTGCGACGGCCTTAGCCTTGTCGATATTGGCCAAGCCGGCGCTGGAATCGCCCGTCAAGATCTGTGCATTGCCGAGTTCCGACAGCAAACGCGCGGTGATGAGCGGCGTCTTGTGATCGTCAAGAGCGCTGGCCGCTTGAAAGTCGGCGAGCGCCGATTGCGCCTGGCCAAGAGCGATCTCATCTTCGCCTACCTGCATGCGATATGCGGCTTGCTTGGCGTCGAGCCTGGCGGCTTTCTGCGCATACGGCAGTGCAGCGGAGGAGTTCCCCGTGTTTTGCTGATCGAAAGCGTAGCGGAAATATGCCGCCGCCGCCGTCTTTGCCATATCGCTGTTCGGGTTGAGCTCGAGCGCCTTATCGAAGGCATCCACCGAGGACTTCAACTTCGAATCATCCGACTTTCCGCCGGCCGTTCCGTCGTTGAAATACACCAAACCGAGCCGAGCCCAAAGAGTGCCGTTGGAGGGGTCGATCGACGTGCCGGCGCGCAACGTGCTTTCGGCGCGCGCATAATCGGGCGGCTGCTGCATTTGGAGCAGATCTGCGAGTTGTATCCGCGCCGAGGAATTGTGGGGACTCGTATCCACTGTGGATTGAAGATCTCCGATGCTGCCGGCATTCTCTTCGACGCCTTGCAAATCGAACTTGTAGCTCACGTCGTAGAAGGCCATCTTGGGTGTTGAGCCCTGCATAGCCGGTGTGTACTTCGATGCTTTGCACGCGGCCAATACCGCATCATCCAAGTCCTTGTGACCCGAAGATTGGAATATGGTGAAACTTTTCGGAACGCCGTTTGCGCCGACGAGCACTTTGATCTTGACGACGCCCGTCTCGCGGGCGGCGCGGGCCGAATCGGGATATATCGGCCGCACCTGGCCGTTTGGAGCGAACTTCGGCGGATAGTAGTAACCCGGGGTATCCGCTCCCGCGGCTACGGCAAAACCCGCAAGAAGGGCGATACCGCCTAAGGCCGCCGCAAGGGCGCGCTGTACTTGTCGCATGTGTCTCCTCACCATGAAAGGTCTGTGGGGGAAGTTTCTCCGCCCACTTTGGTGCCGAAACCGTCTGCTGACGTCGGCACTTATATTAAATACGCGAGCAGGTGTGCGAATCGTCTCACAAACGCTTCGCGGTCAATTCGGGTAAACCCGCCGCCTGGCTTTGGCGGCTCCGGAAAAGATGCGCATTAATGTTTGCCAATCGCGTCGCCGCAGCGCGGTTTCAATACCATGCACTCGCTTGGCAAGCCGCTCAATGGAACGCAATACCTCTCTACGGTTCGCTTCCAGGCCGGGTCGCCAAATCGAGAAGTGCGAGGCCGCGAGCCGGGTGGCATCGCGATAGCCGGGGCCTGCGATCCTTGCCCATGCTCGCGGCGCGTGCGGCGCAGCCGATAGCGCCAGAGCAGTCGCGGCGAGTTGGGGCAGCGCGCTTAAGCCGGCGATCGCGCGGTCGTGCATTCGCGGATCCGCGCGAAACGGCTCCATGCCGATGCGGCGCGCGAAGCGTTTCGAGTCGGACCACGCTTCCGCACGCTTGCGCTGCGGCGGCGCGTACAGTGCGAACACGCGTTCCTTCAATAGAGATGCAGATGCGGCTTTCGCGCCGGACCGCTCGCTTCCGGCGATCGGATGTCCGGCGACAAACCGGACTGCGGGCCATCGTTTCAGCATGCGAACCGCGTGCTGAACGACCGGCATCTTCACGCCGGCGCAGTCGATGATCAGCGCACCCGACGTCGCGTAGCTGAAGACGGCCGGCAGCTGCTTGAGAATCGCATCGAGCGGAGCGGCGAGCACAACGATGTTCTTATCCGCGACGGCGGCCTCAAGCGACTTTGCCGCATGGTCGATCGCGCCGCGACGCTTCGCCGTTCGAAGCGCGTGTCGGTCAGTATCCCATCCTTCTACTGAATAGCCGGCGGCGCGGGCCGCGAGGCCGATCGATCCGCCGATGAGGCCGGTGCCGAGGATCGCTATGCGGTTAGACCGACGCTCGCGCATCGCTCGCGACCGGTTTGCCGATCGCGCGGGCCACAGGCCGAACAGCATCCATGAGCGCGCCGAACTTCTCGAACGTCAGCGACTCGAAGCCGTCCTTGAGCGCTTCGCTCGGCCGCGGATGGACTTCGATCATCAAACCATCTGCGCCGGCTGCGACCGCCGCACGTGCCATCGGCGTGACCAAGTCCCATTTGCCTGTGGCGTGACTTGGATCGACGACGACCGGCAAGTGACTGAGCTGCTTGACGAGCGGCACCGCATTGAGGTCGAGCGTATTTCGGGTCGCGGTCTCAAACGTGCGTATGCCGCGCTCGCACATGATCACGTTATGATTGCCGCCGGCATAGATGTATTCGGCCGCCAGCAGCCACTCTTCGATCGTCGCCGAAAGCCCGCGCTTGAGCATGACCGGCTTGCGCGATTTTGCGACTTCTTTGAGCAATTGGAAATTCGCCATGTTGCGCGCGCCGATCTGAAGGATGTCGGCGTTATTTTCGACATCGGGCACGTCGCGCGGATCGAGGACCTCGGTGACGACCGGCAGCCCCGTGAGCATGCGCGCCTCTGCGAGGATCTCCAATCCTTCCTTGCCCATGCCCTGAAAGGAATACGGGGACGTGCTAGGCTTGAACGCGCCGCCGCGAAGCATCGTGGCGCCGCATGACTTGACCCATTCCGCCGTTTCCAAGAGCATGGCGCGACCTTCGACCGTGCATGGGCCTGCGATCACGTGGATCGTGCCGTTGCCGATCTCGGCGCCGTTGGAAAGCCGGACGACGGTATCGGAATGCGCGCCTTCGCGGCTGACCAATTTGTACGACTTGCTGACGGGCATGACGCGCTCGACGCCTGCGAGACTAGCCAGTTGCGCCGCGAGCACGTCCTTGTTCTCGCGCACGCCAAGGACGCCGATGATCAGACGTTCAGCGCCTTGCGACACGTTGACGTCGAAGCCCATCGCTTTGATCTTCTCGACGACGGAGCCGGCTTCTGCCGCGCTCGCGCCGCGCTTGATGACGACGATCATGGTGCGTGCATTGGCTAAATCCCGCGCAAATCCGGCCGGAGCGCGGTCGCTCCATCCAAATAGATGTGTTTTATGTCTTCCGGCGCGCGTTCCGTGTTGATGAGCACGAGCACTCGGATGCATTGCGCGAGGCCGCCCGGCACGTCCATCTCGTGACTGCACAGCAGCGGCACATGCGTCCAGCCGCGCGCGCGAGCCGCTTCTGCCGGGTACGCCGCGTTGAGATCGGCGCTCGTCGTGAAGAACGCCGCGGCCACCATTTCCGGCAGCACGTCGTTCGCCCGCACGATCTCTTTCAACAGCCGCGCTGTGGCATCCAGAACCGCCCCGCGTTCATTCTCCGCAGCGGTGATCGCACCGCGGATGCCTCGCACGACCATGTCGCGCGTGGATTTGGAGACGGTGTTGGGCGGACCTTTACGGTCCGCCGGCGCGGACCTCTACGGTCCGCCGGCGCGCCGTGATTGCGCGCCCTGCATCGACAGTTTCTCCAGCGCCGCACGCTCGGCGGCGGTCAGCGGTCGCCATTTGCCTGGCTTTACCACGCCGAGCGCGACGGGGCCGAACGATATGCGCGCCAGCGCGACGACGCGGAGCCCTTCATTCGCGCACATACGCCGCACTTGCCGATTCTTGCCTTCGCGCAGGGTTACGAAGAACGTGTGCGTTCCGTTCGCGTTGCGCCGCGGCGCCGTCGCTCCGAGCCTCTTCAAGTTCGCGGGCTTAGGCTCGCTCGCAACCGTCACCTTATAGCGCTTCTCGACCTCGTGCGATGGATGCAGCAGCGTCTGCGCAAGCACACCGTCGGAGGTGCACAGCAACACGCCCGTCGACTCCGCGTCGAGCCGGCCTACGGGAAACAGACGTCGGCCTTTCGGCAAGAGATCGGCGATGGAACGGCGCCCGCGCTCGTCGCTCATCGTCGTGAAAACGCCGGCGGGCTTGTGCAGCACGATCGTCAGGTGCGGGGCCTCAGGCTGAACCACGCGCTTGCCCGACACGCGTACGTCGTCGTGCGCCGGATCGACCATCGCGCCGAGATGCGCCGCCGAACCGTTTACGGTGACGCGACCTTCTTCGACGAGCGCGTCGGCGGCGCGGCGCGATGCAACGCCTGCTTGAGCCAAAAATTTGTTGAGCCGGATCGGCAATGCGCTAGCGTGTGTCCAGCGGAATGGCGACGTGCGCGTATTCGGCGCCATCGAAAATATCGCCCATGAGAATACCGTTCCAGTAACGCAGCACCGGGGCCCGCGCATCCGCGGGAAGCTGAAAGTCGAGCGTGAAATCCGCGCTGCCGCCCGGAGGCACGGTCGATTCATCGGCGACAACGACGTTTGAAGGCGCGAGTGCTTGGAACTTCCGCCCCGCGTCGTCCTGGACGTACGCGATGTCGTTCGACCAGTGGTAGTCCACGCGCAGCGCCTGGTTGTCGACTCGAATCGTGATCGCGTACACAGTGGACGAGGGAGTCCTCTTCGCCGCAACGCGGGTGACCGTATAAAGGAAGTCATCCTGTCTCACCGCTTGGCCGACGGGAACGATTTTCGGCGCACGCGCATGTGCGCCGAATCGAAATGCGATGAGTGCGATCAGGATAAACGTCGCGGCGACAGCCAAGGTCTTATACATCGCTTACTTTGTATCACAAAGTTAAGGTTCGGTCAAGTGGGGTCCCTGCCCTAGTCACATCGTTCTGTCCCTGAGAATATCCGGGACCTTAGGCCGGGGTTAATGTTGCGAGCGCAATGCGAATACGGTGCGGCATAGAGGAAGGGCGATTGCCGCCCATCTCTTGTTTCTAGTCATCCGGGGGAGATCACTGAATGAAAATGTCCTCGCTTTCGATGCGTCTCGCATTCGGCACGGCGCTCTGCGCCGCGATTGCGTTCGCACCATCCGGCGCGCGGATCGCATCCGCGGCGTCGATATCGCCACCGATCAGTTACGAGCGAGCTGTCGCACCTCTCGTGTACATGCATCCCGTCGACATGCGCGTCGCGCCGTCGTCAGTTTTTCAGCCGCTGCGGCATGCGCCTGGTTTCATGCCTGATCTGCGCGGCATGTCTGAAGCGCGCTATCGCACCTTAAAGCGTCTCGCGCTGCACAATCCGCTCGCGCCAGCAAACCCATTTCCCATGATCGACTCGAGCGAGATTTCCCCGTTCACGACGCCCGGCCTGAACAAGAGCTTTAACGGCATGGCCGACTCGGCATCCACGTGCCCGTACTTCGGCGGATGCGAACCTCCCGACATGGCCGTCGCTTCCAACGGCACCTGGGTCGTTCAAGCGACCAACACGTCGATAGCGGTCTACAACACCTCGGGAACTCTGCAGGCGGGATGGCCAAAGAACTCTCAAGTCTTCTTCAACATCCCGAACCCGCCCAATAATTGCGACCCGAATGGCCCGTTCACGAGCGACCCGCGCGCGCTCTACGACCCGGCGGACAAGCGTTTCTGGGTCGTCTTCCTTCAGGTCGAAGGCGCGTTCAGCCCCGCGGGCGGATGCCCAGAACAAACCCTGTATTGGGCAGCGGTGAGCCAGACGAACAATCCGAACGGCGTCTGGAACGTCTACGCGTTCAACATGGCGTTTAAAACCACCAATGCCGCGGACTACACGCAAGTCGGTCTCGACAACGTCGCGTTCTATTTCGCCGGCAATATGTTCAATCAGTTCGGCAGCGCCTACGTGTATGCAGAGACGTTCGCTGCGAACAAGAAATCGATGGAAGCGGGTATCGCCACCACACCGCTGGGAATCAAGAACCTGAAGGTGGGCAGCACCGTGGTGGACACGGTCCAGCCGGTAATGGTAGAGGCGAACGGCGGGAAGTATCCGCCTGCCGGTCTGTTCATCGACTCGTTCAACATCAACTCGGGCGGCGGCTCGTGCTCGAGCGGCTGCCAGGGTGTCAACGTCTGGGCGATGCGCAAACCGCTCACCGCACCCGCGATGAGTCAGGTCACCGTTTCGACCGGCACATATACGCTTGCACCGCTCGCGAGCGAACCGGGCTGCACGCAGTGCATCGAAACGATCGATACGCGCATCACGGGCACACCGGTCTACGAAGGCGGCAACATCTCGTGGTCGCTCGACACCGCGGTCGCCAGCGGAGGCTTCACGACGCCGGGCGTTTTCTGGGGTCAAGTCTCCCCGATCTTCACCGGCAACATGGTCACCGGCGGCACGCTGACGCAGAGCGGCATCGTCTCGTACTCTGGGTCGAGCAATCACGACGCATCGTTCGGCGCGATGATGCCCGACAACAGCGGCGATCTGTTCATGGTGTTTGACACCATGAGCAACACGATCGATCCGAGCGCGGCGTACGTCATCCACAAGCCGACGGATGCACTCGGTCACTTCGAAGGCGCCAAATACCTGATCAAAGGGACCGCCACGTCACCCGACTCGCGCTGGGGCGACTACGAAGCCGCCAGCTACGAAGGGCCGTCCTCGAACCAAGTCTGGTTCGCATCCGAGTACGGCGCTGCGGCGTCTGATTGGAACACGTGGATGGGCCGGACCAAGATCTAAATCGTCCAACCCCTGAACGGAAAGGGCCGGCATTCCGCCGGCCCTCTTTTTTTTCGGTCAAACCTCTTAGGCGCGCCGAACATTAGCGAACCCCTCATCTTTGTGGCGCAACGCTCTATGTCTGTTTCACGCGCGTCTGAAAAAGCCGGGACCTTCGATGGAAGTCGCCGCGTACGGCCGTGTGCGAAGCAACTCGCTCAAGATGTGAGAGGCATCGCCGATCGTGTCTTTTTGCCGCTCATCCGGGGAGATCATCGATGAAACGTTCCTCGATTCCATTACGCTTGGCGATCGGCGCGGCGGTCTGCGCTGCGGTCGCATTCGCGCCGACGGGTGCGCGTATCGCAGCAGCCGCATCCATCTCGCCGCAGATCTACGCCGAGCCGGCGATCGCGCCGCTCGTCGCCTTGCATCGCGTCGACATGAACGTCGCGCCCGCGTCTATTTTTCAGCCGCTCCGCCACGCGCCCGGACTGATGCCCGATCTTAACGGCGTGTCAGAAGCCGTTTATCACGCGCGCAAATTCGCCGCACTTCACAACCCGCTTGCGCCGGTCAATCCGTTTCCGATGATCGACGCGATCGAGTTCTCGCCGTTCGCCACGCCGGGTCTCAATAGGAGCTTCATCGGTATGGCCGATTCAGCATCCGTGTGCCCATACTTCGGCGGATGCGCACCGCCCGACATGGCGGTTGCGTCCAACGGAACGTGGGTGGTCCAGGCCGTCAACACGTCGGTCGCCGTGTACACCTCAAGCGGCACGATTCAAGCCGGGTGGCCCAAGAACACGCAAGCCTTCTTACATGTTCCCAATCCGCCGGGCGGCTGCGATCCGGCCGGACCGTTCATGAGCGATCCGCGCGCCTTCTATGACGCTGCAGACAAACGTTTCTGGGTGATCTTCTTGCAGGTCGAGGGGGCGTTCGGCATCGCCGGAGGATGCCCCGAGCAGACGGTTTATTGGGCAGCTGTGAGTCAGACGAATAATCCCAACGGCTCGTGGAACGTCTACGCGTTCAACATGTCGATGGGCACGACCAATGCTGCCGACTACACGCAAGTCGGTCTCGATAATCAGGCCTTTTATTTCGCCGCCAACATGTACAATCAGGCTGGGTCGGCCTACATGTACGCGGAGACGTTCGCCGCCGACAAAAAGAAGATGGAAGCCGGCATGGCAACGACACCCAAGGGCCTGAAGAATCTCAAGGTCGGCTCGACGCTCGTGGACACGGTCCAGCCGGTGTTCGTCCAAGCCAATGGCGGCGCATATCCGCCGGCCGGCCTATTCGTGGACTCGTTCAACATCAACTCGGGCGGCGGGCAGTGCGGAGGCGGCTGCCGTGGCGTGAACATCTGGGCCATGCGCAATCCGCTGACGGCACCTGCGATGAGCGAAGTCACCGTTTCGACCGGCACGTACGCGCTCGCGCCATCCGCAACGGAACCGGGCTGCTCGCAATGCGTTGAGACGATCGACACGCGGATCACAGGCACGCCAGTCTATGAAGGCGGAAACATCTCGTGGTCGCTCGACACCGCGGTGGCAAACGGCGGAACGAACGTCCCCGGTGTGTTCTGGGGTCAAGTGGCGCCGGTCTTTACCGCCGACAAAGTCACCGGCGGTTCGCTGACGCAAAGCGGCATCGTCTCATTCTCGGGGCCGACGGAACGCGACGCGTCATTCGGAGCGCTGATGCCCGACAAGAACAATGACCTCTACATGGTGTATGACACGATGAGCACCGCGATCGACCCGAGTGCCGAGTACGCGTTCCGCCTGCCGTCGGACACGCTCGGCAAGTTCGAGGCCTCCAAGTTCCTCATCAAGGGCACGGCCTCCACGCCCGACTTCCGCTGGGGCGATTACGAAGCCGCCGGCTATGAGGGCCCCTCCTCCAACCAGATCTGGTTCGCTTCACAATACGGTGCTGCGGCTTCAGACTGGAACACGTGGATGGGCCGCGCCAAACACTAGGCGGTTCTGCCAGGAACGAAAAGGGCCGGCATTGCGCCGGCCCTCTTTTTTGCGTCCCCGTGGGAATCGACGGTCGCTACCGTTCGCCGTCGCCCGCCATGGACATGGCTTCTTTGGTCACTGACTTGAGGAAGTCTTCATTGCCGTCCGTGCGCCGGAACCGCTCGAGAACGAGCTCGGTCATCTCCTGCGTGCCGAGCACGGCTGTAGCTCTGCGCAGCATGACGACCTTGCGGAGCTCGATCTCGCTGAGCAGCAGCTCTTCGTGTCGCGTGCCCGACCGCTTGATGTCGACCGCCGGGAATATCCGGCTGTCAGCGAGTTTGCGGACCAGATTGATCTCCATATTGCCCGTGCCTTTGAACTCCTCAAAGATCACGTCGTCCATCTTTGAACCTGTCTCGATGAGCGCGGTGGCGATGATGGTGAGCGAGCCCCCGTTCTCGATGTTGCGTGCCGCGCCGAAGAATCGTTTGGGCCGGTGCAGGGCACTTGTGTCGAGGCCGCCGGAAAGCGTCCGGCCCGTTGTCGGCATGACTTGGTTCCACGCGCGCGCGAGGCGCGTGATGGAATCGAGCAGGATCACGACGTCGTGGCCGAGTTCGACAAGCCGCTTGCAGCGCTCGAGCGTGAGTTCTGCCACCGCGGTGTGCGAGTCCGGATGCTCGTCGAACGTGGACGAGACGACCTCGCCTTCAATCGACCGGCGCATGTCCGTGACTTCTTCCGGCCGCTCGTCGACGAGCAGCGCGAAGAGATCCACGTCCGGATGATTGGAAGCGATCGCATTTGCGATCTTCTTGAGGAGTGTCGTTTTGCCGGCCTTGGGCGGCGAGACGATCAGGCCGCGCTGGCCGTTGCCGATGGGGCAGAAAAGATCGAAGACTCGGCCGCACATCTCAAGCGGTGAGGTCTCCATCTTGAGTCGCGATTCTGGATAGATGGGTATCAGCTTGTCGAATTGCGGCCGGCCGCGGATGGCTTCGGGATCTTCTCCGTTGACCGCCTCCACTTTCAAGATGCCTTGATACTTCTCGTTGTCTTTGGGTTCGCGGATCTGCCCGGCGACGAGATCTCCCGTGCGCAATTCGAAGCGACGGATCTGCGACTGTGAGATATAGACGTCGTGCGGGCCCGGCCGCATGTTCTCGCGGCGCAAGAAGCCGTAGCCCTCTTGCATCATCTCGAGCACGCCGATGGCGAAGTGGAGACCGGCCGCTTTTGCCTGCGCTTCGAGGATAGGGACTATGAGTTCGCGCTTCTTGATGCGCTGGAGATCTTTGATCTCGAGCAGCTTCGCATACTCGACGAGTTCCGCGCGCGTCTTCTCTTCGAGCTGGCGCACGGAGAGCAATTCGTGGATCACGCCTTCCTTATCGGTGAAGGAGCGCGGTTGATTATCGTATCGCTCCTGCTGCTGGCGGTTGGGCTGGAAAGCGCGCTGCATGGGCTGCGCTTGTTGGACGCGCGAGGTGTCGCGGTTGCGGTCGCGGTCGAATCGCTGGCCGCGGTCTTGGCGATCGAAGCGCTGTCCTCGGTCGTGGCGTTCGTGGCGATCGCCGCGGTCGTACCGTTCGTAGCGCTCGGGGCCGCGGTCTTGTACGCGCTCTGGGGCGCGATCGTAACCGCGTTCAGGTCCGCGCTCGACCGGCCGTGGTCTTTCCGATCGCTCGAATCGTTCCGGGCGCTCGGCGCGATCTCGATCGCCTGAGTCGGCCCGATCTTCGCGCTCCGCCCGATCCGCGCGATCGCTGCGTTCCGGTCGATCGGCACGATCGCTTCGCTCGGGCCGTTCCGAAAAATCGGCGCGGTCGTCGCGGGTTCGATCGTCGCGCGGCTCGACCGCTTCGACCCGGCTCGTGTCGATGTCGACGGTTGGATCGTTCGGATCGGCGGAGGCCGCGGCGCGGACACGCCCGCGTGGCGGTCGACCGGTGCGAGGAGTTCTGGGAGTTGAATCTACTTCGGTATCGTCTTGCACTTTATCTTGAATACTCTACCGTGGGCATTGGGGGCCGATGCGGTCGACCGCGCGCCGATCTGATCGTTCGGCGCATTGGTTGCAGACGCGGCAAATTGAAGAACGGTCGGTGTCGACGCTCGTGCCTACGAAGTAAGTGAAGTTTGGAAGCGGTTGAACTTCGTCAAAAGTTCACGCTGTCGTTACTATAGCACAGCGCGTTCGCGTCGTCAACGGACCGGTGCACGCTTGCTAACATTTAGTATCGGACGCAGCGCACACTAATCTTAGGGTTCTTCGTGGACTCGAAACGCTCGCGCTGTTGGCGTCGGCGAAGCGCAGCGGCCAGAGCGGTGCGACTTTGATGCCCACGCGCGGACCCACCGCGATCGCGGTCGCCGGATCGCCGTCAGCGAGCTCAAGCGTCAGCTCGCCGCTGCGCAGGTCGACGCCGTTGAGCGAGGTGTCGATGCCGAACGCGCGACACAAGTTGCCCGGTCCGCGCGCGAGCACCGCATCGGAAGTTCCCGCGGCCCGGCGCCTGCGCATGAGGTCGAGGCCGTGTGTTGGTTCGATCGCTCGGACGAGCACTGCGCCGCCGATCCCCGCGCGTTCGGTCGTGACGTTGAAACAATTGTACATGCCATAGATGAAGTAGACGTACGCATGGCCCGGTCTCCCGAATATGCAAGCCGTACGCTTGGTGGGTCCGCGATAGCCGTGACACGCGGGATCCACGAGAGGCAAGTAAGCTTCCGTCTCCACGATCCGACCGGCGACAAGTCCGCCGCGATCCAGCGTGGATGGCGGGATAACACGGCGGAGCGTGGCGCCGATAAGGCCGCGCGCCACGTCGACCGTGGCGCCGTTGAAGAACGCCCGCCACTTCGCATCCCTGATTTCGGTTAGGCCGGTCAGCCCTTGCCCGCCGCGCTTCATCGCGCGATTATTGTGCGTAACCACTCTCGGACCGCGGCATTCGACATTCTCGAAGCCGCGGCTTTTCGCTCATGAACGGAGGGCGGCCATGCGTTCACGCGGATTCACCATCGTCGAAATGCTGATCGCGATCGCGGTGCTCGCCCTTTTGATTTTTGCCGTCTGCGATGCGGTCTCGCACACCGTGCATCTGGGCGCGCTCGATCTGAGCCGCGCGGGCGCAGCGCGCACGTCCACCGCCTTGGAAACGCGCATGAGCGAGGAGGCGCGAAGCGCCACGTCCGTTTTTGTTCCCGCACTGGACGTGCTGGGTCAGAACAACGCGGGTACGAGCGCGCACGAAGTTGATTTCTATCGGAAGCTTCCCGGCGGTTCCGATGCGTACGTCGCATATCGCTTCGATAGCGGCGCCGGCACCGTCACGCGCTACGACTACACGCTCACCGGCAGCACTCCCCAAACCACGGATGCTGATATCTCCGCCAGCGGCATTCTTTCATTCGTACCGCAGGCCATCGACGTCGGTGCCAGCGGCGACGTGGTCGGCGGATCCCAGATCGTGCCGGTTTCAGTCTATTACGGCCGGGCGCAGAGCGCCGGCGGCAACGGCGTTGTGGTTGTCTCGATCATGTCGGGATCGGCAGCCGGCGCGCCCTCCCGGTCCAGCGTCCTGCACCTCGCGGCCAAATCCATGCCGACGGACTTTGCAGAGCTCGTTTCTTCATCTTCTCCGCCGCCGCACACGGGATTGCACACGGTGACGTTTATGGTGATCCCTAAAGTTATCAAAGGTGTTTGGCACGGCGGCGGTCCCGACGGCGGCTGGAACGACATTCATTCGGTTGCGCTATCGGGCAGCGCGACCTTTATTGGCGATGGCGGCGACAACGTAAATTGGTTTGATGTCTCCTCCCAAGAGCCAGTTTTGGAGAGTGGTCTATATAACTTGCACAATGAAAATGGCCAGAATTTTCAGTTAAGTATTTCATGTCTCGATGAATCGTGTCCTCAGTTTGTACCGCTTCCGCAGAATATCCCGGGCGCCCCGAAGGGCCTGGTCATCTTCAAGACCTCACAGTAGATTCACAGGACCGAGCGGTCTCTTAAAGAACCGTTAACGTTACGCCGGCGTTCGCGAAACGCGAATGATCGGCGTAACTCGCGGTTGGCTGTGCGCAAGCATTGACCAACAGCATCTGTAAGGAGCCATA
The DNA here is from genome assembly GCA_035295225.1 of Candidatus Eremiobacteraceae bacterium. Lineage (NCBI taxonomy): Bacteria > Bacillati > Vulcanimicrobiota > Vulcanimicrobiia > Candidatus Eremiobacterales > Candidatus Eremiobacteraceae > Candidatus Eremiobacteraceae bacterium. Next base: position 17,416 of record DATGJI010000013.1, read on the forward strand.
GCATGCCCAAGTCATCGATGCGGGCGCTGCTGACGGTTCTTGCATGTCTTGCCTTTACTTTCGGTCAGGGAACAGGGGTTCTGGCCGGCACGACAGGCGGCATCCAAGGCACCATCACCGGCCCGTCGGGCAGTCCACTTGCAAACGTTCAGGTCTCTGCGGTCGCGCCGTCGTTTAGCGCGAAAACCGTCACCGGCTCGAACGGATTCTACGCACTCACCGATCTTGCGCCCGACACGTACACCGTGACGTTCAGCGCAAGCGGCTATATAACGCAATCGGTCACTGGCGTGACCGTGACCCAGGATCAGACATTCGGCCTCAGCCGTACGATGGGCACTGAAGTGCAGACGATCGGAAAGGCAACCGTGCGAGGCACCACGTCGCTGCTGCAGCCGAAGACCACTGCGGATTCGTACACGGTGACGAGCCAGAACGTCCAACAGATCACCGGCACTCCGCAGAACATCTCCGAATCCACAGTCCTCAACACGCTGCCCGGAATCACGACCGATTCGAGCAACTATCCCGTTATCCGGGGCGGCGCGGAGAACGAAGAAGGTTATGAGCTCGAGGGCATCGATGCGACCGATCCTGAGACGGGCCAGTTTATAAACAGCCTCTCGCTCGTCGGCGATTCGCGCTTGGTGGTCTCCACCGGCGGTTATGACGTTAGCGACGGCAATACCAACGCCGGCGTCATCAACTCGGTGGTCAAGCGCGGCTCGTACCCGGGTGCCGGCCAAGCTACCGCGACGGTCAACTTCCAGAACTTCGACCATCGCTTGGCTATGGAATTCGGCAGCGGCACTGCGGATGACCGCTTTAGCTACTTCTTTGCGTTCAACTCGCTGCGGCTGAATTCGGTCTACGGAGACCGCACGACGTTTCTGCCGCGACTCGTTGGAGCGCTCGGCGACGAAACGGGCAACGTCAACGCGATGAACCTGTTCTACCGTTGGGGCCCGAGCAACGCAAACGAACTGCAGTACTTCGGCGAGTCGGGCGCAAGCCTGTTCGACGACAACTTCGACATCAACCCGGCGATCACGCCCTACGCATCGGCCAACTTGCTCGTGCAGAACCAGACGGGCGGCTTGAGCCAGTTTTCGACGCTCTTCCCCGGCCAAGTCGGGCCAAATCAGTTCACCAACTATCCCGACCACGAGAACAATCGCCATAGCTTGCAGAAGCTCAACTTCCGCCACTCGTTGTCGCCCTCGAGTTACTTCGAAGCGCGCCTCACGCGCACGGACGAAGCAGACGTGTTCTCCTTCCCGTGGGGCGGCGGCGCGTTTGGAGATGATTTTGAGAACAACTTGAACGCGAATGTCGGCATGGCGGTCGACTACGAGAACCAGTTGTCGAGCAAGCATCAAGTCTCGTTTGGGGCCGAGACGATCTCTACGAAGTCGGATTACGTACAAGGCTTGCCGAGCCAAGAACCATTTGTCTATGGCAACGAGTTCTGCTACATCGCAGGCATCTGCGCGCCCGCCGGTCCGCAGGTCCCGCTCACTCACTTCCCTGTCTTGACGCTACTCACTAACGACCCGCTGCATCGCTCGAACGCGTGGGTCAAAGACCAGTGGGCGCCGAGTGAAAAGTTCACGGCAACGGTCGGCGTGCGTTACGACGTCGAGCGCTTGGACATTCCGGCAAACGCCGCGCAGTTCAACTACTCGTTCGCAACCGATGCGGCGGGCAATGTGCTGCAGATTCCAGGACCGCCAATCTCGTCCGACGTGACGCGTCCGAGTCAGTTCAGCCCGCGCGTTGCGCTGACGTACCTCCTCAACGACAACAACACGCTCCGCTTCTCGTACGGCAAGAACATCGAGTTCACGCCGCTCACGAACATCGAAGCCAAAGCCGGCTTCAGCACGGCGCTGGCGAACTGCAGCATCGCAAGCGGCTGCTTC
>DATGJI010000014.1 GCA_035295225.1 Candidatus Eremiobacteraceae bacterium
ATACATTCATGGCCTTCTTCCATGTCATTCTGAAGGCGGGATCGTATACGACGCGCATCGCATTTGCAAGCGCAAAAAAGGACCACGGCACGAGCAGCGCGGTCGCGATGCCGAAGCCAAGCACAATGGTGAAAGCACGGCCTTGCGACACGCCGATCACGACCGGGATCGCGATCAGCAGCCCGACGACCTTCCACGATCGAAGGGTCGTAAAAAACGCGCGATCGTATGCTGCGCCGAACAGCGGGCCAAGGCGCGCCGGCGATCCGATCATCGCTGACACTCCCTGCAGTAATACGTCGATTCACCGCCGCTATGGATCGATGAAATGCGGTGGCCGCATCGCGGACAAACAGACTTCGATCGCGCATGGATCTTCATGAACGAGCGGTCCTGCTTGTGCAGCGGATGATGCTTTCCGGCGTACTGCTGCGCAACGGTCGCAACCGAATCCCGCAACACGGAGCGCAGCGCGTCGTACAATGTTTTCCGTTCGTCCTCCGAGAGCGTGCTCGTTCGGCGCAGTGGGCGAATGCGTGCGGCGAACAATATCTCGTCGGAGTACGCGTTGCCGATGCCGGCCACGAACACTTGATTGCGCAAGACGTTCTTGATCTCGCCGCGGTGGCGCTTGAGCCGCGCCGCAAATACGTCGAACGTGAGCGCCGGATCGAGCGCGTCGGGTCCGAGCTCGCCGAACGACGGCACGTCAGATTCGGGCGAATCCGTCAGATAGATGCGCGCGCCCATCGTCGAGTCAAGAAAACGAAAATCCAGCGCTCGATCAAACTGCAGCGTGAAACACGTGGCCGGTAGTTCGGGCGCGGCGCGCGATGCGAGCGCGAACCGTCCGCCGAGCATCGCGTAGATGACCAGGTGAAGCGCTTCGCCGGCGAAGCCGAAGAGCACGAATTTTCCGCGCCGATCCACCGCCACGAGTTTGCGGCCCGTCAGCTCGCGCGCGAAATCTTCGAGCGGATGCCGTATGACAAAGGCGCGCTTCGGATTGAGCACGACTGCTTGCACCGTCCGGCCCAGCGCGTGCTCGCGCATCGTCTTGACGACGAGCTCGAGCTCGGGCAGTTCGGGCAAGCGAAAGCCGTCGCTACTGCGACGCGGTCATGTCGATCGAAACGTTCTGATTGCCGTTCTCAACGACCGTGAGCTGCGCGGATCCGGTCAGGCCGGGCGCTCTGGCGATGAATGTCTGCGGGCCGGCGGGCACTTGCGGAAACGTGACGTTGCCGCTCGCATCGGTGTTCAGCGCGGCGGTGCTGCCGACGCTTACGAGCGCACCGGCGACGGGGCTCCCGTCGGACGCTTTTTGGCAATGCACGGTGACGGCGCCGAAGACTTGCACGCCGATTGAGTTCGGATTCGTACAGCCCACGAGACTGGTCAAACCGAGTGCCAGGGCGGCCGCAAGCGCATAGCGCATGAGATGGTACCTTTCCTAACCCTGTGGTTGCAAGGGATGTCCATTCCGCCACCTGTCCCGCTCGCCCTGGGGACCCGTTTAGTGTGCGCCGCAGACCATTGCAACCGAGCCGACCACGGGGGTATACTCTCTTCCACAGGGTTTGGGACAAGGAGTGTCCACAGATGAAGCCGCGTCCGATATTCGCATTTTTGGCGCTCGTTATGCTGATCAGCGCGTCGACCGCCGCACGCGCCGTTGCCGACACGCAGACGGGTTCAGCGCCGGCTCCATCTGGCGCACCCGTGCAGAGCACGGCTCGGCCCACCACCGGCTCGGCATCAGATCTCCTCGCGCTGGCGCAGGCGAACATCGCGACAGGCCATAACGCCGAAGCGCTCGCCGAGCTAAAGCGCGCCGCCGAAATCGACCCCGGCAATCTCGACATCCAAAAGATGCTCGGCGACGTCGAATACCGGCTGCAGGACTTCGCGGCTGCGGAACGCGCCTATCTCGCGGTGCTCGCGAAAGAGCCGGACAATAAGGATGTCCATAACCGGCTGGGCGGCGTGTATGCGGCGCTCGATCGTTTCGACGACGCGCTTTCCGAATTCCGCAAGAGCCTTCCGCTGCGCGAAGGCTTCGCTAATTTGGTGCTGGTCTATCAGGATCAGGGGCGGCTGTCCGAGCTCGAAAGCGAATACTTCATCGAGATGGAGCGCGAACCGTTCGAACCCGGCACGCATTACAATCTCGGCATCGTGTATGAAGCCGAGGATAAGTACGATCAGGCGATCGAGCAATACAACGCTGCGCTCGACAAAGATCCGCGCTTCGTCGATGCGCTGAACGCGCTCGGCGTCGCGTATGCGGATGAAAACCGGCACAGCGACGCGATCCGCGAGTACCAGCAGGCGCTCGGCCTGGACCCGAGCTACTACCTCGCGTACATGAACTGGGGCGTCGAACTCATCAAGACGAGCGACTACAATGGCGCGATCGTCAAGATCAACAAGGCGATCTCGTTAGACCCGCAGTTCTCGCTTTCGTACGAGAATCTCGGCGTCGCGTACGATTATCTCGGATCATTCACGCAAGCGGTCGAGCTGTACCAGAAGACCATCGAGCTCGATCCCGGTGATCGCAACGCGTACTTCAACCTCGGCTCGATCTACTTCAACCACGGTTTGATGAATCTCGCCGAAGCGGCATTCATCAAAGGGCTCGCTGTGACACCGCGCAGCGCGAATCTTCACTTCGGTCTCGGTGACGTCTACCAGGTGCAGAAGAAGTATCAGCTGGCGGCCGATCAGTACAAGGCGGCGCTCGCGATCACGCCGGGCGACGTGACTGCCCAGGCGAAGCTCTCTGAAGTCGAGGCTGCGCTCACGCCGCATTAGCGGCGCGCGTTCTCGCCGACGAGTTACTTCGAGGCGACCGCGTCGATCTCGATCAGCGCGCCTGGGCGCGGAAGCGCCGCGACGCCGACCGTGCTCCGCGCCGGCTTGTGCCCGCCGAAGAACCGCTTGTAGACTTCATTCATCGCATCGAACTGCGCCATGTCCGTTAGGAAGACGTTCACTTTGACGATGTCTTCGACGCGGCAGCCCGCCGCTTCGATGATCGCGCGGACGTTCGTCAGCGCATTGAGCGTCTGCGTCTCGATGTCCGCCGGGAACGCGGCGGAGCCTGCATCGAAGCCGAGTTGGCCGGCCGTGTAGACGACGCCGCCCGCTTCGGCGCCTTGAGAGTACGCGGCGACAGGGTTGGGTGCCGCGGCTGTGCTTATCGGTCGCATGGGCGCCGAGTTCGCGCCGCCCGCACGCCACCCTGTCAAACCACCAGGCGAAATTCCGGCCCGGCCATATGCCGACCAGCTCGGGGGTCTGCCGATAACCTGATGGTGATCATCGGCACGGATCCGCACGACGACGACCGGCTCGAAGAACGCCGCAGCATCGAGCTCGAGATGCTGCGCGGGCGGACGATCGCGGCGATCATCGCCTCGACTTTGGTGCTCATCTTACCGTGGCCGGCGGCGGGTGCCTTGCGGCCGTTGCCGATCATCGCATGGTTCAGTGCCGGTCTTTTTGCGTATGTCTACGTCAAACGCGCGCACGATCTCACGCGCATCCGGCTCATCACGCACCTGCTCGTCTCGTTCGACATCGGCTCGTCGATTCTGCTCGTCTATCTCTATTGGCCGACGGTCGCAGCCGCCTGGGCCGCGATGCTTGCCCTCATCGTCTATGCCGCGACACGCCAACGGGAGATCGGCGCGGCCATCACCGGCGTGCTCACGACGCTGCTGCTGTTCGCCGGTTACGTTTTCCATCGAAGCGGCATCGTCGGCGAACCGGCTGCGCTGAACCTTCTCGCGCAAGTCGCGTTCACGTGGCTGACCGTGCTCATGACCGGCATGCTCGTGCGCGCGACGGTCGCGCGCACGGACATGCTCGCGGCGCAGCGCGCGTCGCTCGAGACGGCGGTCGCAAGCGAAAGCACGAAGCGCGCCGACTCCGAGGCGCAGGCCGACACGTTGCGGCGCGTCGTCGAATTAGCGGTGACGCTGCTGCGGGAGCGCGAACTTGACGCGCTGCTCGACCGCGTGCTTGACGTGACGCTTCGGACATTCGGCTTTCGCTGCGGCGGCATTCTCGTCGCGCAGCGCGAACGCGAGATTTTCGCCTATCGAACCGTCTCGGGTTATACAGATGCTGTCGCGCGGCGCCTGCTCGAACGCGAAGTGTCGTTCGCAAGCGTGGAGATCAAATTAGACAACCGGTTCTGTATCGCGCCATCGGTCTATTACGTGCCCGTCGAGCGTCAGACATGGCATGTGGATCCCGATCTCTGCTACCGGCCGGAACGGGCAATCGAGCAGCGGTCGGCTCGCGATGCATGGCACGAAGCCGACAATCTCTTCATCTCCCTGACGTCGTCGTCGGGCGATGTCATCGGCGTGCTCTGTCCGGACGCGCCGATCGACGAAAAAGTTCCGTCAACGGCGACCATGCGCAACGTCGCACTTTTCGCCCGGCTCGCGGCTGCGGCGATCGAGAACGTCTATCTCGTCTCCACCGAACAGCATCGTGCCCTCGCGCTCGAGCGGCGTTCGGCCGATGCAGAGTCGCTGGCTGAGCAACGCCGCCGCCAAGCCGACCGCTTGGCGCGCATCCTCGATGTCACCGCCGCCATCTTCCGCGAGCGCGATCTCGACTCGATGTTGCGCAATATCCTCACCGTGACGCTCGATACCTTCGGATTCGCGGCCGGCTCGATATCGACGCGCGAACCAAACCGCGACGTTTTCGTGCGGCGTGCCGCGCTCGGTTACGGTCCGGATGTCGTGGGCCAGGAAACATCGGTCGCGGAGATGCGGCGCATGATGTCTCCGCGCGGCAAGTACCGCAACACCTACTACTACGTTCCGATGGAGCTCAACGTGGACGGCGGTATCACGCGCAACGAAGACCTCGTCGTGCTGCCGCGCATCCAACCGGGAGATTGGCACGAGCTCGACTTGTTGATCTTTCCCATCTTCGATTCGCGCGGCGAGATCATCGGTATTCTTTCACCCGACGACCCGCGCAACCGTCTCGTGCCGGATGACGAGACCGTGCGCACGATCGAGGTGTTCGCGCAGCTCGCGGGCCTGGCGGTCGAAACCGCGCGCATGCGCGAAGCCACCCCAACATAATGTAGGGCGGACCTTCATGGTCCGCCGGCGCGCCATAAAGGCGCGCCCTACATCCCGCCGCCGCGCCATAAAGGCGCGCCCTACATCCCGCCGGCGCGCCATAAAGGCGCGCCCAACGTCCCGGCGCGCCATAAAGGCGCGCCCTACATCACAATTGCAGGTAGGCTTCGTACTCCCACGGGTGTACCTGCAGCCGGTAGTCTTCCCATTCGGCGAGCTTTGCTTCGCGGAAGCGATGATACGAATGATCGCCGAGCGCGGCGCGGACGAGCGCGTCCTCATCCAGCGCGGCGATGGCTTCTTGCAGTGAGGTGGGCAGCTGTTCGACGCCGAGCGAGACGCGTTCGGCCTCCGCCAAGCCTGCCACGTTGATATCCACAGTATCACCCGGAACGAGTTTGCGGCGCACGCCATCGAGGCCGGACGAGACGACGACGGCCAAAGCAAGATACGGATTGCATGACGGATCGGGCGAGCGAAGTTCGACGCGAGCGCCCGCTCCGTGTTCGGGCGGCACGCGGATCAGGGCGCTCTTCGCGCGTTCGGACCACGACGCGTAACACGGTGCATCGTAACCGGGTACGAGGCGCTTGTACGAATTGATCGTCGGATTGGTGATCGCGGTGAAGCCGCGCGCATGTGCGAGCAATCCGCCGACATACGCCAAGCCGATTTCGCTCAGACGCGGCGCCGTAGGACGGGCCGCTTCCGATGCATCCGACTCCGAGAACGCGTTCGCGCCATCGCGCGTGAGATGCTGGATGATGTGGAGGCCGCTGCCGTCCTCGTTGGCATGCGGCTTTGGCATGAACGTCGCATGCAATCCATGACGGGCAGCAACGGTCTTCACGACAAAGCGAACCGTCGCTATCGCGTCGGCGAGGGCGAGAGGATCGGCGCCCGCGAGATCGATCTCGTGCTGACCGCGCGCGACTTCGTGATGGGTCGCCTCCACACGGATACCCATCTCTTCGAGCGCGATCGAAACATCGCGTCGCGCGACATCCCCGCGATCGATCGGGCTCAGGTCGAAATATGAACCGCGATCCGCGGTCACAGTGGTGGGCTGGCCCTCGGGACCGTGTTCGAAAAGGAAGAACTCGATCTCGGCGCCGGCGTGCACTGCAAAGCCGTCGGCCCGCGCGCCATCGATCGCGCGCCGCAGCGTGCTTCGCGGGCAGCCTTCGAATGGCGAGCCGTCGGGATTCATCACGTCGCATATCAAGCGCGCTTCGAGCGGTGCGCCCTGGACGGTGGGCAACACGGCGAATGTCGAGATATCGGGTGCGAGATACATGTCGGCTTCTTCGAAGCGGACGAAGCCCTCGATGCATGAACCGTCGAAGACGATATTCCCCTCGAGTGCCGCGTCCAACTCGTTGACGGGGATCGCGACGTTTTTTGTGACGCCATGGATGTCGCTGAACTGCAGCCGCGCGAAACGGATGCCTTGTTCCTTGGCTCGTTTGATGAGCTCGCGTTTTGTCATGATTGGCTTGCGTCCTCGCCGCGATGCATCTGCCGTATGGCGAGCGCCGCTCGCACGGAGAGCTGGTCTTTCGGAGATTTGAGGTCGATCTTCAAGATCTGCGAGATCTGGTTGAGCCGGTAGAAGATCGTGTGACGATGCACCGACAGACGTTCGGCCGCGATCTTCACGTTTTCGCCGGCCTCGACATAGAGCCGCAGTGTGTGCAGCAGGTCGGTACGATGTCTGCGATCGTAGGCAGCGAGCGGTTCGAGCGCCGCTTCCGCGAATGCGGCGAAGGCGTCGCGGTCGGCGCCCGCGTGCAGCAGCGCGTACAGACCGAGGTCGGCATACGTCGTGACCGAGTTTCGTCCGAAGAGGCGACAGCCCAGCGTCAGCGCTTGGCGCGCTTGGGCGACGGACTCGGGCAGATCGAGAAGATCCGGCCGGTGGCCGCCGACGCCGCAAGCGACCGAGCGCGCGGTGCCCGCTTGCACGAGCACGCGCACTGCATGCGCCGCCGCTTGACGCGCGCGCGCGACGTCGGCCTGGTTCTTCACCGGGAAGAGCGCAAGCGGCGCGCTGGAGGGTATCGGCGCTAAGACCGCGTCGGCGGCCGCGAGCGCCTGCGCAAGTGCATCGCGCGCGGTCTGCGGCGCCGCGCCTTCGACGTCGAAGACCGCGGCGACCAGCGACGGCGGCAACGTGACGCCCGCCTCGGCGGCCTCATCGCGCAAGGCGTGGACGTCCACGAATCCGCCGCTCAAATACCGCTCCCAAAACGTCCGGCGCGCCTGCGCACGCCCGCTCCCGCGTCGCACGCATTCAACACCCGCCGCTCCGGCGACGACGCGCAACGCGGCGGCGGCATGGCTCGGAGCCTTGCCATTGAGGAAAAGCGTCACATGCCCGGCGTTTCCTTCAGATGCGCCGCCGGGCATGGATGCGCACAAGGCCGAGATAGATTCGGTGACTTTTGCGCGCACGATGCCGTCGCGGCTGGGCTGATCGCCGTGAAGCGCAGCAAAACTCGCAGGCAAAGCGCCGAGGCCGGCGCGGGATTCCGCTGCCGCCAAATGGCGCCACTGATCATCTTCGATCAGCACCGCGCCTTCGGTCGCATCAGCGAGCAGTTGCGCGAGCGCCTTCAGACCGCCGCCGCCCGTGATGACGCGCGCCGCACGCTCGGCGAGGCCTGCGAGATCGTCAGCGTTCAAAGGGGACGACGCATTCAGACGAGACCACGGCCTTAAGTACCGACGCGGCTCTTGGCTCGCGAACGTCCCATGCGCGGCAGCATCTTTCGCAGCTTCTCCGGCAGCACGACGTCCATGGCGTCGTCCACAGTCACGATGCCTTGCATGTGCCCGGCATCATCCACGACCGGCACCGCCAAGAAATCGTAGCGCGCGATCATCGACGCGATCTCTTCACGCGAGTCGTTTGTGTGTGCGGTCACCACATCGTCGATCATGATGTCCGCGACCTTGGCGTTCGGATCGGCGGTGATGAGATCGCGCAGCGTGACGACGCCGATGATGCTTTCTTTGTCGTCCAGGACGTAGACGTAGTAGACGAGCTCGGCGTCTTTGGCGCCGTTGCGTATGTGCGCAAACGCATCGGTCACGGTCAAACCCGGCGGAATCCAAAGATACTCCGTGGTCATGAGTCCGCCGGCCGACTCTTCGTCGTGGGAGAGCAGTTCGCGTACGTCCTGCGCTTCTTCGGGCTCCATGAGATTGAGGATCTCGAGCTGCTTCTCGGGTTCGACTTCGCTCAGCAGGTCGGCGGCGTCGTCGGGCTCCATGTTCTCGATGATGTCCGCCGCGCGATCCGGCTTGATGTCCTCGAGGATCGAAAGCTGCGTGTCGACATCGAGCTGCTCGAAGGCGTCGGCTGCCGTCTCTTCATCCAGCGAACCCATGAGCGACGCTTGATCGGCAGCGTTGAGATCTTCGATGATCGCAGCGAGATCGGCAGGATGGATGCGCTGCATCTTGTCTTGCGGCACCCGCAGGCGAATCGGGTCGCCGGCTTCGTTGCGATGCAGCGGCTGCACGGTATCCCACGAGATCAGCGCATTGCGGATCCCCGGGCGCGACGCTTTCTCGAGCAGCCGCTGGCCGAGCCCGCGTAGGCCAAGCCGGCGCAAGAGTCCCGACATGCCGATGTCTGCGGCGATGACGCGCAAGCTGTCGCCGGCCGGTGCGAGTTTTAGGTCGTTGATGCGCACGACCTTACGGCCGTCGACGTCGAGGATCTGCTTGTCTAAGAGGTCCTTGCGCAGCAGGAGCTCGCCCGCCGGCCGCCCCGATCGGGCGTCGTCGAGCGGTTCGCTCTTCAGGGTGACGTTGTGTTCGTCAATCGCCGCGACCGTCGCAAACGGCGCATACAGCAGCGCGCCGTCGTTTGCTCGCACGAGGACGCCGGAGATCGGCGGGAATGCCTCGTCGCTGCCCGCGATGGACAGGTCCTCGAGCTTCCCGAAGCGTTTGTTCGCAAGCGTGACGGCGCGTCCGCACAACTCGCTGACGAACTCCTCGCGTAGTTCCATGGCGTCGCCTTCTCCAGCGTGTTACGCGCCTTTGGCTTCTCTGATCGAACGATCCAAGATATCGATGGCGCGATCGATCTGCTCGCGATCGACGACAAGCGCCGGAGTAAAGCGAATCGCGGAAAAACCGCACGGCAGAACCATGAGGCCATGCCGGTAACAGGCTGTGGTGACGCGGTCGCGCATCTCCGTATCGTGCTCGCGCGTGACGCGGTTCGTGACGAAGTCCACGGCGAGCATGAGGCCTTTGCCGCGTACGTCGCCGATGCCGTCGTGCACGCTCTGCAGTTCGTGAAGTTTGCCGATGAAATAGGCGCCCATCTCGGCGGCGCGCTCCACGAGCCGCTCGGATTCGATGACTTCGAGCGTGGCCTTCGCCGCGGCGAGCGAGATGCCGTTGCCGCCGTACGTGTTCGAATGCGCGCCTTGGGCGCCGAAGTCGTAGCCTGCATCCATGATCTGCGCGCCGACCGCCACGCCGGAACCGAGCGCTTTGGCGAGCGAGGTGAAATTACCGGCTGCGCCGTGATGCTCTATCGCGAGCATCTTGCCGGTCTTGCCAATGCCGGACTGCACCTCGTCGTCCACGTACGCGATGCCGTGTCGCGCGCACATGTCGCGGATGATGCGAATGAATTCCGACGGCGGCACGATGTAGCCGCCCTCGCCCTGGATGGGCTCGACGAACATGGCCGCCACTTCGTCCGGCGGGATGAGCTGCTTGAAATATACCTCTTCGATGATGCGCGCGCACCAGACATCGCACGCCGGATATGTCATCTTATACGGGCAGCGATAGCACGACGCGTAGGGCACGTGATGCACGTCCGGGATGTTCGGTGTGAACCGCGCGCGCTGCACCGCCTTGCTGGCGGTCATCGAATTCGCGCCCATGGTGCGGCCGTGGAAAGCGCCGAGGAAGGCGATGACGCGCTTGCGCGTGGGAGCGGTCCAGTGCGCGGCTTTCAAGGCAGCTTCGTTTGCTTCGGTGCCGCTCGAGCAGAGAAAGACTTTCTTGCCGGTAAGACTGGGCACGAGGGCCGCGAGCTTCTCGGCCACCTCGGCCTGCAGCGGCGAATAAAAATCGGGGCTGTTGATGAACAGCCAGCGGTTGGCCTGCTCCGTGATCGCCTCGACGACCTTGGGATGGCAATGACCGGTTGCCGCCACCATGCCGCTCGTGAAATCCAGGAAGACGTTTCCGTCGACGTCTTCGAGCATGAGCCCGCTGGCCTGCTTCACGACGATGGGCGCGGTCTTCGTCCCGGTGGTCATCATGGCCGTCTCGCGCGCGACAACGCCGGCGCCCGTTGGGCCAGGCAGTTTCAGGTTTTTGATCTCCGCTTTCTCGTGCAACACCGTGTCCAGCGCATTCCACAATATAAATGAGGAATCTTGCCTTCGTATGCGAAGGCGCGCTCGCCATGAATCTTCGATTGCGCACGGCCGAACGCGCGAGCCGATCCGCCGGGAAACTTCTCCGCGACATGCTCGGCTCCGCGCTTGGGGTGCGCTCGAAAGGCCTGCGCTCCAATCTCGTGACCGAAGCCGACACGGCGTCGGAGCGTCTCATCCGCGAGATCATCGGTGCCGACTTCCCGGACGACGCGATCCTAGGTGAAGAAGGCGGAACGTCCGGCGATGCGCGCAGCGGCCGCTGGATTGTTGACCCTCTCGACGGCACGACGAACTACGCGCACGGGTATCGCTGTTTCAGCGTTTCGATCGCGTACGAGTCCGGCGACGGCTTGCAGGTCGGTGTCGTGTACGATCCCATGGCCGACGAACTCTTCAGCGCGGCGGCCGGCGCGGGAGCGCATTTGAACGGCGCGCAGCTGCATGCCTCTGCTCGTTCAGATCTGCGCGACGGATTGCTCGTCACCGGATTTCCGCCGATCGGGGCGGATGACGATTTGGAAAACTTGCGTGTCATGGGGCGCTTCATGCGCCGCGCGCAAGCCATACGGCGCGATGGTTCGGCTGCGCTCGATCTCTGTTACGTCGCGGCCGGGCGATTCGAAGGATTTTGGGAAGCTGGATTGCACGCCTGGGACGTCGCAGCCGGCGCGCTCATCGTGAACGAGGGGGGAGGGCGCGTGTCGGATTATTCCGGCGCTCCGTTGCGCATCGATTGCGGCGAACTCATCGCCTCTAACGGACTCGTGCACGACGCGATGCTCGACGTGCTTCGTGGCGAGAAATAAGGTGGGTGGCGCGGCGGATGCGGGGCGGACGGCAAATGTGGGGCGGACGGCAAATGTGGGGCGGACCTTTACGGTCCGCCGGCGGGCCGTAAAGGTCCGCCCCACATTCCTAACTCCGACGGTCGCGGTCGTAATCCTCGCTGCCGGCGCCGGTGAACGCTTTGGCGGTGCCAAACTGACATCGCTGCTGCACGGCACTGTTCTCGCTCAGCGCGCGATCGACGCCGCATGCGCGTCGCGCGGCGTCGCGTGCTTTCTCATCGCCGGTGCGCACGCGGAGTCACTGCTCGCTGTCGCGGATCCGCGACGTTGCGCGATAGTGACGAATGCGAAATGGCGTGAGGGCATTTCCTCTTCGATCCGCGCGGGCGTGGCCACGGCCGCCTCCTACGACGCGTGCATCTTCATGTTGGCCGATCAGCCCAACATCACGCGCGAAGACGTCAACGCCCTCATCCGAGAGCTTGAGCTCCATCGCACATCAATCGTCGCGCTCAAGACGGGCAGCGTCTGGGGAGCGCCCGTTGCGTATCCTCGACGCGACTATCCGGCGCTTGCAAAACTCAAGGGCGACTTGGGCGCGAAATCGTATGCGGCGACGCAGCGCAAGCGCCTCCGGTTTGTGCGCGCAGCCGAACCTCGCGCGTTCGACGACGTGGACACGGAAGCTGATCTGCTCCGCGCGCAGAGAGATTCGGCTCGCCCTAGACGTCCCCACGCACGCCGAACGAGCTGAACTCGCCGGATTCGAGCTCGTCGATCTCCTCGACGGATCGCACGACTGCGCCGGGCGGTCCCTTGACACACCACGCGCGCAACGCTGCGATCGATTCCTCGTCGCCTTCGGCCAGTATCTCCATCGACCCGTCGGTCCGATTGCGAACCCACCCACTGAGGCCGAGGTCGCGCGCGCGCTCGAGCGCGGTCGATCGATAAAACACGCCTTGGACGCGACCGCGGACGGTGAGGTGGAGTCTCGGCATTCGCGAGCTAATGTCGCCGGCTCGGAGCGTTATTCATTGTCAGGGCGATTGGGAAAAGCTGCGGAATGATGAAATACGGATCGGTCCCGGTGAAATCGTTGACGAGGACGATGATGTCGATGTCGTCGGCGGGGAACGTCGCGTTCATCGTGACGAAGCCGCCGATCGCACCGTCGTGCCAGACGTAGGGGTGACCACCGAGCGTAGATATGAACCAGCCGTCGGCGTAGGTGCCGTACGATTGCGGGAAGGCGCAGGGCGTGAACATCTGCGTCAACGACGCCTGCGTGAAGATCCCCGGCGCTCGCACCGCTTCATCCCATTTCTCGATATCGCCAACGGTGGATGTGAGCCCGCCGGGTCCAGCGAGCCACTGCAGGTTCCACTGCCAGGTCCGCACGACGGAGACACCGTCGAACGCATAGCCGAGCGCGAGGTCCGTGACGGGCGGCGTCGGATATCCTTGATTCGTCTGCGTCATTCCGAGCGGCCCGAAAATGCGCTGACGCAAGAACGTCCCTAACGGCTCACCGCTGACGTGCGCCACGATCGTGCCGAGCAGGACGTAGTCGGTGTTGCTGTAGTTGTACTGCGTTCCGGGTGTGAAGAGCAATGGAAACGACTGGAGCGCGGTGGCGATCGGCTGATAGTTCGTCTGCCCGTCCGCCATGAACTGCGCATACGCGGCGCTGAAGTCCGGGTACGAGCCGAAATTGTTGTATTCGACCAAGCCGCTAGTATGATTCAGCAGATCTAGCAGCGTGATCTGCGTCGCGTCGGGTATGCCCGGAAAATACTTGGAGAGCGGATCGTTGACCGAGAGCTTTCCGTCTTGTTGCAAGAGCAGAATCGCGCCCGCGGTGAACTCTTTGCTCACCGACGCGAGATCGAATGCGGTCGCCGCATCCGGTTTGAACTGACCGCGCGGCATGTTGAAAAGTTTGTCCGGCTGCTCGATGCCCCAGATATTCTGGTTCACGAACGTGTCCGGCAAGCCGCGATCGCGAAGCCCGTATCCCTTTTCATACGCAAGCGCGCCGTTCTTGTAAATCGCGAGCTCCACGCCCCAGCCGCCAGGGTAATTGTTCTGAACGATGTCGTCGATACTCGTCGGCGGCAACGTCGGTTTGGGAGTCGCCATCACGGGCGGACCCACAATCGCGCCCGACCCCCCGCACGCAGATAGAACACTGATGCACGATGCCAGGATAATCGCGGCGAATGGGAAGCGCATTGCGGCCTCGATGGCGGAGGGGGTGAGATTCGAACTCACGAGAGACTTGCGCCTCTAACGGTTTTCAAGACCGTCGCATTCAACCGCTCTGCCACCCCTCCGAGCGTCGCATGCGGCGCGTTCGTGTGCTTGTCGGAGCTCGCCTCCCGTGAGATCGATCATGCCACGCCAACCGGCGTAAAGTCTCAAACGCCCGCTCAATTTCGCCTCAATTTCCCGGCGGTCTTCGCCCTTCGCAAAGGTGGCGAACGCGATTGCGCTCAAAGTCCGCCGACGTCCACGATGACCGCTGCCACCATGGCGCCCGACGGCGCCGTTCGACGAAATGACTGCATGAGCGCGACGACACCGGCGTTTTCGCAAGGCGACATCGTTCTATTTTACCAACCCAAAGGGCATTTCAAGCTTGTCACGCTCTTCACGCGCTCGCCATACTATCACGTGGCGATCGCGGTCGACGAGAGGTATATAGTCGAAGCGATGCCGCGCGGCGTCGTGCGAACCGCCATCGAATCGAAACGTGGAAGACGGTGGGTGGTTATTGATCCGCCGGACAAGAAAGTCGCAGAGCGAGCCGTCGCGTGGGCTATCAAGAGGATAGGAGATGGTTACGATCCGTGGGATTTGATCTCGCTCGGACTCGACCGGCTATTCGCGCATCTGCACGTCAACTTCACGAGCCGCGGACGCTACACGTGCAGCGAATTCGTGGCCGCCGCTTTCAAGGCCGCCGGAAAGCCCCTGCTCAAGGATCTAGAACCGGAGGACACGTTGCCGTCGGATTTCGCTCGCTTGCTGCCGTCGTGATAGACTAGCGTCATGGCCAAGCGCTCGTACGCGTTCCCCGTCGCCGCCTCATTCTCTCCGCGTCTCCGAGCCATCCCGTGGTATACCGTCTCCGAGACAGAGCTCGAAGTCGGGGCAAGCCTCGGAAACAGTGCCGTGTGGGTCAACACGAAGAGCACCGGCGCGATTGAACGGGTCTTCAGTCTCGATCGCGGCACGTCGTTTTTTGGATCGGTGATCATCCGGTACGCGGGCAGCGGGGCCGTGCCAAAGGATGCCAGCTCGGAAGACGCGGCCTCAACATACATCGCGCTCGAGCACGACGCGCCGGCCACCGTCGAACTTCACCCCGTCTTCTCGCGCCGCCGGTTCTCAATAGGCGGTGCAGTGTCTGTCACCGAGACGACGTTCGTGCCGCTCACGAACGACTTGTGCGACCCGCCCGTCGCATTCGTCGCCTCAGAACTGCGCAGCACGGACGACTGCGCGCACAACTTACGCGTGACCGCATTCGCGCGCTTGCGCGGGAACATGAGCGACGACATCGTCGCGCATTTTGACGACGATATCTCCGGGCTCGTCGCATGGAACGAGAGCGATCGCGATGCCGTTCGCGTGTTCGGCCTCGACGTTGCGCCGACGCGCTATGCGACGTCGTTCAATTTCGGAAGTGTCACCAACCCATCGCATCAAGTACCACTCAAGAATGATACGTCTGCTCGGGGCGATGTGCTCGGCGCGCTGCAACTCGACATCTCACTCCAGCCCGGTTCGACATTCAACTTCTGCGTGATGGCAGGCGCTTACAACGGCGGCCAGCCAAAGCGCAGCCTCGTGCGGGCGCAGCTGGCAGGATGGGAAAGCGCGCTGAAAGACTCCGAGTCGCACATGGAAGACATGCTCGACAAAGCGCGTGTCCTTACCCCCGACATCTCGATCAACCATGGCGCGCTCTGGAGCAAGGTCAACATGCGTCGCGTGATGGGGACGTATCCGCAGGGACCTGCCTTTACCAATGAGCCGGGAATGTCGTCGAACGTCGTGATGCGCGACGCGGCGTGGTTCATTTTCGGCTGCGACCACTTCAAGCCGGACTTCTCACGCGCGCTGCTCGAGAAATTCGCCGCGCTGCAATATCCCGACGGCAAGATCGCCGAGTACTACAACGCGATCGACGGACGCCGCGAAGACTACGGCCTCAACATCAACGATGATACGCCGCTTTTCATCATGGCGGTGAATCACCATTTCCGCTCCAGCGGCGACACCGATTGGCTGAAATCTATCTATCCTTCGGTCACCCGCGCCGCCGAATGCATGATCGCGCAGTTGGATGACCGAGGTCTTGTCGTCTGCACGGCGGCCGATCCGCGCGGCAACGTCTGGGGAATCGCCGGCTGGCGCAACATCATCGAGAATTATTGCGTGAACGGCGCGGTGACCGAGATCAACGCCGAATGCGCGGCGGCACTACGGGCAGCGGGCCATCTCGCAGAGAACATCGATCGTCCGAAACAAGAATCGAAGAAATGGTTCGACGCCGGCGAGCGTGTCCGCGCGGCGATGGACGAACACCTGCGCAATCCCGAAAACGGGCTTTACTATCTGAACATCGATCTCGACGGAAACGTCCACACCGACGTGACCGGCGATCAGGTATTTCCCGTGATGCTGCGGGTCTGCGACGAAGAGACAGGATACCGCATCATCAGCCGGCTCAACGCGCCGGATTTTTGGACCGAAGCCGGTTTGCGCACGGCATCGCGCAACGACGCCCGCTACGATCCGTCGGCGAACAACGGATTGATCGGCGGCGTCTGGCCCGGCCTGACGTGGTGGTATGCATTCGCTGCCGCCCGCTACCACCCGGAATTCATGATGCGGGCGTTGCGGTCGTCATTCCAACATTTCGCCGCCGATCCGAAATTGAACAACACGATTCCCGGTCAGTTCAGCGAGTGGTTCGACGGCGAAAGCCTCATCAACCGCGGCATGCGACTCAGTCCTTGGGAGCCGCCTCGGTTCCTCTGGGCTGCGGTCGAAGGCCTTTGCGGCCTCATGCTCACGCCAAAGGAGCCGCACATCAGCCCGGTGATTCCCCGTCGTTGGGGATGGGTCGGAGTGCGCCGAATCTGCTACCACGGCGAGGAGATCTCGTTCTTCGCCACCCGGCAGAACGACTCGTTCGTCGTGTACGTCACGGGCGCCGTCGAGACGGATTCGCACGCCGAACGCTACGAGAAAGACGTCTCCGACGACGCGACAGCGTTTTCGGCGGTGGCAGCCGTCATCGCGTTTTCCCGTCGCAACGCGTTCGTCGTCTTAGTGGGCAACGTCAGCGACGAGACCGCCTCAATCCCACTGAATATCGCCAAACTCGTCAACGCCGACAGCCACTACCGGCTCCGCATCTATAACGGCGAGCGCGATGCTTGGGAAGAAGAAGTGCGAAAAAACGGACGAGCGCTTGCTTCGCTTGCCGTCACGATCGAAGCGCACGGTTTTCGTTTGATCGAAGTCCAGAACAAGCGCTGATTTACCGGGACACGTTCCGGAACAACCGTCCTACTCCGACAAGGCGAAAGTAGGTTAGTGCGGCGCATTATTCGGACATAAGGACGAGCAGATTACTTTCCAACTTCTCCTGGGACGGTACTAATATTGCTTCAAGAGCTTCTTCCCCCAATGCTGCCCGGGTCGAGTCGCCGTTCGGCCGTGCATCCGCGGGTGCTGTTCGTCAGTTCCTATCCGCCGCGCCAGTGTGGCATCGCCACGTTCACCGAAGACGTGCGCGATGCGTACGATGCGCTGACCGGGATGACGAGTACGGTCATCGCCATGGACGAGCAGGGCTCCGCTCGCCTGTATCCTGAGTTCGTCGTCGGCTCTATCCGGCGCGACGACGCCGCGTCCTACGCCTATGCCGCGCGTCTCGTGAACTCATCGGATGCCGACGTCGTGAACATCCAGCACGAGTATGGCCTGTTCGGCGGCGAGCGGGGTGAATATCTGCTCGAATTCATCCGTGCCGTGCACCGTCCGGTCGTGGTGACGCTTCACACCACCGTTCCCAATCCCGACGATGCGACGCTGCGGGTCACGCGCGAATTGTGCCGCCTCGCCGACGTCGTCATCGTGTTGACGAACGCGAGCCGCTCGATCTTGGCGCGCGATTACGGAGTCGATCCGACGACCGTTCACGTGATCATGCACGGCGTTCCCGACGTTTCGCCGTATCACGGACAGTTCTTCAAGCAGCTGCACGGGCTGGAAGATCGAACGGTGATCTCCACGTTCGGTCTCTTGAGCCGCGGCAAGGGCATCGAATCGCTGGTCGAGGCGCTGCCGGCAGTGATCGAACGTCATCCTGAAGTGACGTACGTCCTTTGGGGCGAGACCCATCCTGAAGTCCGCCGCGCGGATGGCGAGCGCTATCGCGACTCGCTTCAGGCGCGGGCGGCGGAGCTTTCGCTCGGCGACCGTTTCCGACTCGTCAATCGCTACATGCCGGATGAAGATGTCGTCGGTGCCTTGCTCGCGACCGACCTCTATGTCTCACCATCGCTTGATCCGCACCAAGCCGTGAGCGGCACGCTGTCGTACGCGGTGGCGTGCGGGCGAGCGGTCATCGCGACCGAATATCAGTACGCAAAGGAATTGCTCGGCGATGGGCGCGGCATCACCGTGCCGTTCCGCGACCCGCAATCCCTCGCCGCCGCTATGTTGGCGGTGTTGGATGATCCAGGTCTGCGCGCCAGCCTGGAGTCGTCGGCCTACGCCTTTGGCCGCGATATGGTCTGGCCGAAGATTGCGACCGCGTATCGTGGTGTCTTCGTCGATGCCCTGAGCGAGCAGCTTGGCGCTCTCTCGCAGGCGCATTCCACATCGCGCAGATGACGCACGATCCGCAGCGCACGGCGAATCCAAGTTTCGAGCATCTAAAGGCGCTCCTCGGTCCGGCCGGAGTCATCCAGTTCGCTCGCGGACCAGTTCCCGATCCGGAAACGGGCACGTGCCTCGACGACAACGTGCGCGCATGGATCGTATCGGTGCTGGCGCTGCGCAACGATGCCGAGCAGCCCTACGCGCTACTCATCGGTGACACGACGGTCGCCTTCGTTCGAACGGCGGCGTTGCCGGACGGACTGTTCCGCAATATGGCTGACATCGACGGTAATTTTCTTGAAGCCGTCGGATCCGAAGCATCGTGCGGCCGAGCTGTCTGGGCGTGCGGTGTCGCCGCCGGCCTGGCGCCCGTGCCTGAATGGCGCGGGGCGGGCCGTTCATTGCTCCGCTCCGCGCTTCCGGCGCTCAGGCAGTTCAGGACTCAGCATGCGTGCGCGTACGCCGTCCTCGGGCTTGCCGCCGCCGCTGCGCCCGAGATCGCGACCGGGCTTTCACGCGAAGGCGAACCGGCCGATCCCGCGGATCGCACCGCCTTCATCGCTGCGCTGTCCGATCTGAGCAATCGACTGGCCGACGATTTCGATGCTTCGTCAAGTCCGCGATGGTCATGGTTCAGCGACGCGATGACGTGGGGGAATGGCCGGTTGCCGCAGGCCTTGCTCCGCGCAGCTGCAGTCACCGAAAACCGGCGTTTCGCTGAAACCGGCCTGCGTGCGCTAGAATTTTTGGCTGGCGTCACGCAAAGCGAGCGCATCTTCGTCCCCATCGGCAACCAAGGCTGGTATCGCGCAGGCGGCTCGCGCGCGGCCTATGCGCAGCAGCCGATCGAGGCGTGCGGCATGGTCGACGCGTGGGCCGCAGCATACGAGCTTACCGGTAAAGATCACTACCGCACCGGCGCCGAGATCGCGTTCGATTGGTACCATGGCGGGAACACCGAGAGGCTAGCGGTCGCGCGTCCGGCGGTGGGCTCGTGCCATGATGGTTTGCATGTGGGTCATGTCAATGAGAATCAGGGCGCTGAGAGCACGCTTTCGTACATGCATGCATACCTCTCGATCGGCGCGTTACACCGGAGCAGCGCGCAGAGCGAAAAGTTTTCCGGCGCCCTCGCGCAGAGTGACGTTTAGGCGCTGTTCGGAAGCGACAAGCGGTGGGCGCACAAACGCGCTGAACGTGCCGGCCTCATCGGTTCCCAAGAACACGGAGATTTCTGCGCCGCTGCGGAGCGCCACGTAGAACGGCGCATCGCAGCTCACGTGTCGCGTGACGTCTTCATCGTACACGCGCGACTTGCCCGGTGAGCCAAGCGGCATGGTCGAGTGCAGTCGCCTGCGATAGTAGAAAAGCGATAGTTTTCCGCCCATCACCGGCACGTCTCGCGCGCCGACCCACGACCAGTCGTCCGGCAAATGGGGATTGACGCGCAGTCCCTCCGTCCTCGGCTCAAAGCCGAGCAGTCCTTCGTACATCAGCCAGACATACGTCGGCGGCATCCAGGGGCTCATCGCCATGCCCCGGCTCTTGAACGTGTCGCCGGAAAGACGCTCCGGGAATTCGCCGGGCACAACGTTGTAGTACGCTTTTGGGTTCTCGACTTCGCTGATCTTCCAGATGTTGCGCATCGCGGAGACGAGCCGGCGCGGCGACGTTCCTTTGCTGCTATATCCCACCCAAGCAGTGAGGTTCGGCCAAACGCCTCCTAATAAGTGCACGCCGTAGTCCGGGTCGTAGCCTTCTTCGAGATTGCTGACGGTGCGCACGCCGTACGGCGTCCAAAAATCCGGCTGGAAAAGACGTTCCAGGATCTTGCGCTTGCGCTCGGGACCGGCGACGCCGAACATCACGGGGAAGATCTGGTCGCCGGTGACGAGGTCGTGCCGCGTGCCGTCCGGGTCGACATTCAAGACGTAAAGGCCCGTGACGTCGCTGACCAATTTTTCGTTCATCGCGTTGCTCAAGTCGCCTGCAGCTTGCGAGAAAAGGCGTTCGTCGGCGTCGGAGCCCATGAGGCGTGCCATGCGGCCGGCGAGTCGCAGCGCGTAGACGCATTCGGCGTTGATCTCCGTGACCGCGCCCGAGATCTGCCCCTGTGGGATGATGTTGCGCCAGCCGGCGATGCCCCAGACATTGGCCTCTCGCGTCGTCGCGTGCACCAACCTATCGCGGCGCTGCGATAGGATCCAGTGCGCGGCGTCGCGCGCCATAGGCCAGAACTCCTCGAGCGCGCCTCGGTCGCGCGTCACGGCGAAATGATGGTAGATCGCACCGATCAAGAGCGGCGTATCGTCGTTGATGTTGAGGCCGTAGTCGTTCTTATGCGGCGGGACCGCGCACGCGTTGATGAATTCCGTGATCTTGCCGCCGGGTTCGATGCCGTACTTGCTGCAGAGCGAGAGCATGTCGCGCGAGAAACCCGGCGTGAGGTAGTCAGACCCCATGATGTACCATGCGACGTCGCGCATCACGATGACGTCCTGCGGCGGATCGTTCGTAAAGCCGTAGCCGCTCGGATAGTGCAATTGCACGCGCACGGTGTTGATCTTCGCCCAATCGAACGCTCGATTTATCGAAGCGTCGGGCGTTCTGACGAATCCGGTCTGCTGGATCCGTTCGTACGATCCCTTTGTGGCGGCGAGCGCGGCATGGACGTCCGCCGCGTCGTCGAACTTGCGTAAAGCGGTCTCGCTGCCCCCGTGGTCGACCGCCATGCGCATCGTGATCGATCCTCGCGAGCGTGCGGGCACCGAGAGCGAAAAAGTCTGCGAGAGTCCAAGGTCGTTCAGGCCTGTCGCGGCAGGTTCCACGTCGGCGCCGAAGACCCGCACTTCCTGTTCTCGACCGATCGTCCGCGATACGACGGCGCCGTCGCGCTGCGTGTGGAGCATGCGTTTGTTGCGCTGGGCGAGATCGGGCACTTTGTACACACTGGGCCAGACGAACGCCGGATAGTGGATGTCGCAGACGACCGCCGCATCGATAGCGACATCGCTCGGGTTATCTGCCGTGACCGTGCAGTAGACGACGCGCAGCAAGTCCGCGCGGACGGGAATGAACGTCATCTTCTCTACGGTCAGTTCGCCGATCTGATAGCGCGTCGCTTGAAACGCCGGCGCGTGCGTGGTCTCGACACCTTTGGCCGTGATGCCGCCCACGAAGATCTGCGTCACCCAGCGGCCGCAGTAGACCTCGTTGTCGAGCGCGCTCCACAGACCCGCGCAATCGCTCGTGGGCGTCAACTTGAGGAACAGCTCGTGATTCCCGAGGCTGGCGCCGGTCATCAAACGATCCGGCGGACAGCGGTATTCGTGGACCGCCACTACTTCACGATAGAATGTTGACCGCCCGCGCTGCGACGAGCGCGACCGTCAAAAGTGAGGTCAGTGACTGGACGGCCATCAGCGTCTTCGCGGTCTGGGTAAGAGGCATGGTGTCCGTCGGGCTGAACGCCGTCGCGTTGGTGAACGCGACGTAGAAGTAGTCGAAGAAATGCGGTCGCCATCCCGGCGGTGCGATCGACGGTGTCAGCACCTGGGGGAACAAGAAATCAGGCGGCTGCTGCGTGGGCGCTAGCCGAGCGTTCGGTCCGCCGCGATCGAGCTCCCAATACCAGAGCGCGAAGACGATGACATTGGTCAACCAGACCTCTAACGACGAGATGAGCAGCTCGGTGCCGGTCGCCTTCGGTCCGGCAGTCAGGAGGAAACGGACGAGAAAAACGAGCGACGCCACGTTTGCCGCGTTGATCGTGGCGATAAGCACGATCGCGATCGTGCGCAGCCATTGCGGATCGTGATGAGTCCGCCGCGGAAAGACGAGCGCCACCGGAACGATGAGCGCCAATTCTATGACCGCGAGAATCCATGGCGGTCCGAGCGTGAGGTGTTCGGGTAGCGTGACGTAGAGCACGAGAGCGCAGATGAGCGCGAGCGAAGCCGGCCATCGCGACTCGGTCGCGTGCCCCGGCATCGCGGCTTCCGCGTCCGCCGTTTTGCGATAGGTCACGGGATAAGCACTTGGGCACTGTGGGACCGGATTCCGGCTTGATCGAGAATCAGCGGTAACTGGCTTGTCGGAGCGACATGCCCTTTGTCTCAGGCGCGAATGCGATCGCGAGCACGACGCCGCAGATCGAGAGCGCGGCGCAGGCCATCATGATGTCGCCAACGCCAAACGCGGCCAAGGCTCTCGGAAGCACGAATGTGCCGGTGAACGCGCCGACGCGGCTGACCGCAGTCGCAAAGCCCGTCGCCGTCGCGCGGATGTCGGTCGGAAAGAGCTCCGATGGATACAGGAGCTCGAGCGTCGTGGCGGCCCCGATGGCGATGGCGTAGACGGTGAAGCAGACCGTCGTCACCAAAGGCGTTTCGACTAGGGCCAGCGCCACAAACGCAACCGCCGCGACGGCGAAACTCCAGATGCAAAGCGGCCGGCGTCCCCACGACGAGAGGAGCGGCAAGCCGACCGCCGACCCAACGAGGAAGAAGACGCTGATCGCGAGCGATCCGATGACGCTGGATGTCTGGCCCCCTAGATGGAGCGCAGCCAATACCTCGGGGGCGAACGTATATATCGCGAAGAGCGGCGTGACTTGGAGCAGCCACATCACGCCGACGAACATCACGTCGCGAAGATAGCGGCCCTCGAAGATCCGGCCGAATCGCGTGGGCGTGCGTTCGGCAAGTTCTGCCATCCCTTCGGCGTTGCCGTACAGGCGGGTCAACGTCGCGTGCGCCTCTTCATCGCGCCCTTTGTTGAGCAGCCAGCGCGGCGATTCGGGTGAACCGAATCGCATGAACAGACAGATCGCGGCCGGCACCGCACTGGACGCAAGCATCCAGCGCCAGGATTCCGCACCGGCGCCGAGCAGCGCATACGAGACGACGTATGCTGCGCAGGCGCCGAGATACCACGCGACTTGCGTGCCGCCGAGCATCGTCCCGCGCTGTTCTTTCGGCGCAAGTTCGGCCAAGAGCGCAGCGGCGATCGGATAGTCGGCGCCGATCGCGAGGCCCAAGATGAAGCGAAGCGCCACAAGCTCCGCGGGGGTGGAGACGAAGAACTGGAGCGCAGAAGCGATCACAAAAACGGCCAGATCGGCCGTGAACATGAATTGCCGGCCGATACGATCGGTCAGATGCCCGAACACCAGACCGCCGATGAGAATGCCGAGCAACGTCGCAGCGCCGATCAGACCGGTCATCGTGGTGGTCAGGTGCATCTGCGGCCCGAGGAGCGAAAGGGCGACGCCGATGCCGCTCAGGATGTAGCCGTCGCAGAACAATCCGCCGTTCGCATAAACGACGAGCAGGCGATGGAACGAAGTGAAGGGCGAATCGTCTACGACCGTAGACGATTCGCCCTTCGACGTTGTCGCAGGGGTCAAAGGTTACGTGGTGCTGGTTGTTGCCGCCGCGGGGCGTCTGCCGGCGTGGCGCCGGCCCGGACCTGGGCGAATCGCGATCTCGAGCGGTTCTTCGCCCGCCGCCTTGCGCAACGCATCGATGAACGGCACCGCGGCCGTCTCGGCCGAGCGGGCGATCGCGGGATCGTAGACGCGCTTCATCGGGCCTAGGACGTCGTCGTGAAGCTCGACGTTCCAGAGGTTGCCGGCCCAATCCGCCGTGATCGAGGAGTTCTTGTACTTCGCGTGTCTGCCGGACGACTTCAATTCCACCTCCGAGAGATAGGTTTTGATCGTGGCAAAGAACTCGCGGATATAGTCGTCAGGAGTCAAGCGTCACGTACCTTTCCGGAACCGTGTTCTTCGACATCGGCTTGTCCGGCTCCGTTATTTCTTAAGAGGCAAAATGGGCGCATTTGCGCGCGAGGCCCGCCGAGCGAGTCGTGCGAACGGTATCCCATGATTCCACTCGGCGACGAGAATGACGATGGACTCGGCGGGTTCGCATATGTCAACATCGCCATAATCGTCGTAAACGTCCTCGTGTTCTTATTCCAGCTGGCGCATCCGGCGTTCACGGACGGTTTCAGCATGATCCCGCGCGAGATCGTGACCGGCCACGATATCATCACGACGCAGTACGTGCTCGCACCCGACGGCTCGCAGGTCGCGATCCCGGAAGCCCCCGGCCCATCACCGATCTACCTCACGCTCTTGTCTTCGCTCTTCTTGCATGCGAGCGTCATCCACATCGCGGGGAACATGCTGTTCCTGTTCATTTTTGGTGACAACATCGAGCGCGCATTCGGCAGCGCGCGCTATCTGATATTCTACCTGGCGTGCGGAGTGGTCGCAAATCTCGCGATGATTGCGGCCGATCCGACTTCGGTCATACCGAATTTGGGTGCGTCGGGGGCGATTGCCGGCGTGCTCGCGGCGTATCTCGTCCTGTTCCCACGCAATCGAGTGCGCGTGCTCTTCGGCTACTGGTTGACCACAGTGCCGGCGCTCGTCATGATCGGGATTTGGATCGTCGTCCAATTCATCAGCCTCGGCGGAAGTGCGCAAGGCGGCGTGGCGTATGGCGCGCACGTCGGCGGATTCCTGTTCGGTGCTGTGATCGCGCTCTTCGCGCGTCCATCCGTCACGCGCCGCCTTCCGCCACTAGGCTCCTAAGCTCGAATGAAGGGGCCGACGTCAGTCGGACCACATTACGCTAGCTCGGGCAAGCGTTGCTTGCCCTACTACGGGAATAATCCCGCGCCGCTCCTAACCGGAGCGCGATGGCGGTCTGGGTAGCGCTCTTCTTGGCTGCGGTCTTCGGCGGCGCACTGAACTCAGTCGCAGGCGGCGGGAGCTTTCTCACCTTTCCGGCGTTGCTGTTCGTCGGCGTGCCGCCCGTCAGCGCGAACACGACGAGCACGGCGGCGCTTTTGCCCGGCGTATTTGCGAGCATCACCGGCTATCGGACGGACTTTCCCAAAGAGCGAGCGTTCTTACCGTGGCTCATCGGAGCGAGCTTGATCGGCGGACTTGCGGGGGCGCTCTTCCTCCTCGGCACGCCGGAAGAAGCATTCAAGAAACTCATTCCTTATCTGCTCGGCGTTGCGACGCTGCTGTTCATCGCGAGCCCGAGATTATCGGCGTGGTTCGGCAGAACGGAAGAGCACGCTGCGGCGCCGTCGCCCCGCGCAGTTACGGGAATCGCCGTCGCGCAGTCGCTGATCTCATTCTACGGCGGATACTTCGGCGGCGGCATCGGCATCTTGATGCTCGCGACGCTCGGACTCATGGGCATGCGCGACATCAATGCGATGAACGCAGTGAAAACGCTGCTGGCCGCGATCATCAACACGGTCGCATTCATCGCGTTCGTCCTCGCGCGCAACATCGTGTGGCCGTACGCGCTCGTGATGATCTTTGGATCGATCATCGGGGGCTACGTCGGCGCCCGCTTTGTCAGACGATTGGATCAGGCGATCGTACGCCGATTCATCGCATTTGTCGGCATCGTCATGACCGCATATTTCTTCATCCACGGCTGATTCGTCGCAGGGGCCGACGTTGGTCGGCCCAATCAGGCAAGCGATGACAACGTTACAAGACGCCCTGTACGAATAAGCTCACAACCGCGACAAGAGCCCAGACGATGGCGCCGAGGAGCAACGGTGCCGCGCCGACGGTGCGCAGCCGCTTGAAATCCGAGGACAGCCCAACGCCTGCGAACGCCACCACCATGACGTACTTGCCGGCCACCGCCAACGCGGCCAGCACCGGCGCCGGAATCACACCGATCGATGCGATCGCGGCGGCGAGGGCGAACAGCGCGACAAACCACGGCATCACGGCGACGAAATTGAATCGCCCTGCTGCGCGAGCGCTGCGCCGGCTGCCGATGTAGATCGCGATCCCAACGGCTAGCGGCAAGATCGCGAGCGCTCGAGCGAGCTTGACGATCGTCGCCGTCACGCCCGCAACCGCGCCGTACGAGTAACCCGCGGCGACGACCGAAGACGTATCGTTTATCGCGGTGCCGGCCCACGTGCCGAAGA
>DATGJI010000015.1 GCA_035295225.1 Candidatus Eremiobacteraceae bacterium
GAACCGGCCGACTCCAGCAGCCGCGCGAGGCTAGGCAACGCTTCGCCATACGTCGGATGTATGTGCACGGAGCGGTCGAGCACACGCCATGTGGACCCCGCCTCCATGTGGGCGACGATCGCATGCACGACTTCTCCCGCCTCGTATCCGACGAGTGTTGCGCCGAGGATTTTCTCGGTTTCTTCATCCACCACGAGACGATAGAAGCCGAACTCGTGGCCCCATTCGATCGCGCGCGCGATCGAATCCATGCGCAGCGTGACCGCGCGCGCGCGCAGGCCGCGCGCCTGTGCCTCCGACAACGTCAAGCCCGCGCGCGCGACTTGCGGCTCTGTGAACGTCGAATAGGCGAGCACGCGATCGTCGCGCGTGCGCTCCCCGCCGTGCAGAAGCGTCCATAGGCGGCGATAGTCTTCCCACGAGACGTGGGTGAAGGCGGGCTGGCCGGCCGCGTCGCCGATCGCATAGACGCCTGGAACCGTCGTCTTGAAGCGCGCGTCGATGACGACATAGCCGCGCCGGTCCAACTCCACGCCTGCGGCCGCGCACGCCAGATCTCGCGTGTTCGGTGTTCGGCCGACCGCGACGAGCAGCGCGTCGGCGCGCAGTCGATCGCCGTTGTCGAGGTCGATCGCAAAGCCCTCGGCGCCGTATGAGACACCTTTCGCCCGCCGTCCCAGGAGCAGCGCAACGCCGTCCGCCTTCAATCCTTTTTCAAGTTCGGCTGAGGCATCTGGTTCTTCGCGGGAGAGCACGCGCGGATTTCCGTCGAGGATGTGCACCTGGGCACCGCAGCGCGCCAGGCCCTGACCGAGTTCGAGTCCGATGTAACCACCGCCCATAACGGCGACGCTTTTCGGCAGCGCGCTGAGGTCGAAGAAATCGGCGTTGGTGAGAAACGGCGTGCCCGCGAGACCAGGCGTGTCCGGAACGAGCGCGGACGTGCCGGTATTGATCACGATGATCGGCGCTTGGACTTTGATGCCGCCGCCTTCGATCTCATGCGGCCCGCTGAACGCGGCCCGCGCGCTGACGATGTGGACGCCGGCAGCTTCCAGCTTCTTCTTCAGATCATTCGAGAATCGATCGCGGATGCGCCGCACTCGCTGCATGACCGCCGAGAAATCCACGTCGACCGTGGCCCGCACGCCGAGCGACGCGGCGAGCCGTGCGCGTCCGGCACCGTGCGCCGCGGCCAGGAATGCCTTCGAAGGCGTGCAGCCGTAGTTGATGCACGAACCGCCGATCCGGCCGCGCTCGAACAGAACGACCCGTTTGCCCTCGCGCGCGAGCTCCGCGGCGAGAGGCACGCCGCCTTGCCCGCTGCCCACGACGATAGCATCCGCTCGTGTGACGGAGTCTTTCACGGTGCTCTGCGCGCGGCATGTTCCGCGCGCTGCTGCACGAGCTTCGCCACGAGCGCCGTCCAGCCGGTCTGATGGCTTGCGCCAAGACCCCGTCCGGTATCGCCGTCGAAGTATTCGAAGAACGACGGGCGGTCGTGCGCGCCGTCTGATGACCGCTCGCAAAGCGAAATCAGGCGGCGCGATATCTCGTCGGCGATTTGCCAGAGGTTGAGCATGCGACCAGATCCGGTCGGGCACTCGACGCGGAAATCGTCACCATAATAGTGATGGAAACGCTGCAGCGACTCGACGATCAGATAGTTGACCGGAAACCAGACCGGTCCGCGCCAGTTCGAATTTCCGCCGAACAAACCGGTCCGCGACTCAGCCGGTTCGTACGTGACGCGGTGCTCCATCCCGTCCACGTTCAGCACGTATGGGTGATCGAGATGGTACTTCGAGAGCGAACGGATGCCGCCCGGGCTCAAGAATTCCGTCTCATCCAGCATGCGGCTCAAGATGCGCCTGAGGCGAGCCTCTCCGCACACGGCGAAAAGGCGCCGGCCATGCATACCCTCGGCCTCGAGATCGGCGACGTTCTCGTGCAGGTCGGGCCGATGCGAGATGAACCATTGGAAGCGGCGCGTGAAATCGTCGGTGGCATGCTGGACGACGCTCGGCTCGAGGACGTAGACCGCGAACAACGGGATGAGTCCTACCATCGACCGCAGTGCCATGCGCTCGAATCTTCCCTCCGGCAGGTGCAGCACGTCGTAGAAAAATCCGTCCTGTTCATCCCACAAGCCGATCTCGTCCTCGCTCACGTGATTCATAGCCTCGGCGATGCGCAGGAAGTGCTGGAAGAACTTGCTCGCGATGTCTTGATAGGCCGGATTGTCTTGCATGAGCTCGATCGCGATCGCGAGCATGTTCAATGAGTACATGGCCATCCAGCTCGTGCCGTCTGCCTGATCGATGTGGCCGCCTGTGGGAAGCGCTGCCGACCGATCGAAGACGCCGATGTTATCCAGCCCCAAAAAACCGCCCTGGAAGACATCGTTCTCGTCCGCGTCTTTGCGGTTGAGCCACCAGGTATAGTTCATCAGCAATTTCTGAAAGACGCGCTCCAAGAATTGTCGATCGCCCGCGCCGTACATCTTGCGCTCTATCTGATAGACGCGCAGCGCAGCCCACGCGTGTACCGGCGGATTGACATCGCCGAACGCCCATTCATACGCCGGCAGCTGTCCGCTTGGATGCATGTACCACTCGCGAGTCAAGAGCAGGAGCTGCTTCTTCGCGAAATCCGGATCGATCATCGCCAACGGCACGACGTGAAACGCGAGGTCCCACGCGGCGAACCATGGATACTCCCACGCATCCGGCATTGCGAGGACGTCGTCGTTGTACACGTGCTGCCAGTCGTGATTGCGACCGCACTTGCGGCTTTCGGGCGGAGCGGGCTCCGCGGGATCGCCATCGAGCCATGTCTTGACGATGTAATGGTAGTGCTGCTTTGTCCATAGCAGGCCGGCAAACGCTTTTCGCTGCAACGCGCGCCGCTCGGGCGAGGCCTCGTAGGGGTCGACCCGCGCGTAAAACTCGTCGGCTTCGCGAAGCCGCAGCGCGAACGTCTCGCCGAACTCCGCGCCGAACGGATCGACGACGTCCGGGGAATCGGTGAGACGCAACCTGATCGTGCGGCTCTCGCCCGGTCCAAGCTCGAGCGCGTGATGTGCAGCGCACTTCGTCCCCGTCTGTTGCGGGTTGACCGCGTCTTGGCGGCCTTCTACCAAGTACGCGTGAAAGGCGTCTTTGACGAACGGCGTCTTGTTGGCGACACCGAAAAGCCTTTCGCTGTTCGTCTCGTTCTCTGTGAAGAGAAGCCCGTCAGGATGCTCACAATGGAGGTAGAGGCGGCCCAGCGTCTCGTGCGTGGTCTCAACCACGTCGGAGCCGATCGCGCCGAGTAGCGGCTTGGGCGAGTCGGTTCTCCAGGACCACGTATTTCGGAACCAGAGCGTGGGAAGGACGTGCAGCCGCGCGGACTGCGGACCGCGATTGAGCACGCGGATGTCAATGAGGATATCTTCGGGCGAAGCTTTCGCGTAGCGGACGAAGACCTGGAAATACCGGTCGTCCGCGAAGGCATCGGTATCATCGATCTCAAATTCGGGCGCCGCTTTTCCGCGCTCGTGATTCTCCTCGAGCAGCTTCTCGTACGGGAAGGCTCGCTGCGGATACTCGTACAGATATTCCATGTACGCGTGCGACGGCGTGTTGTCGAGGTGGAAATATCGCTCCTTGACGTCTTCGCCGTGATTGCCTTCGGGGCCCGACAGACCGAAAAGCCGTTCCTTGAGTATCGGGTCGGCGCCGTTCCAGAGCGCGATCGCAAAACACAGCCGCTGATGATTGTCGCACAATCCTGCGATGCCGTCTTCACCCCAGCGATATGCACGCGAACGAGCGTGGTCGTGCGGCAAGTACCCCCAGGCGTTCCCATCCGCGCTATAGTCTTCGCGGACGGTGCCCCACTGGCGTTCGCTCAAGTAGGATCCCCAGCGGTACCAGTGTTCTCGTCTGCCGCGCGCTTGTGAAAGCCTACGCTCTTCAGCAGTCATCCCACATCCTTACGTACAGCTCGACGAACACGAGGCGAGTTATCGCCGCGGACTGCTTCTCCTTTCGCGCAACCGCGAGCAGTGGAACCCATCTCGGTCTTTGAATGCGTCGCTCGTGACATATGCCAAACCGCGGCTGGGCGCCGCGCTTCCCTCCCTGGCGTGCGATGCGCCGTGGTTTGAACATGCGCCGCCCGATGAGACATCGCTGCGCGGCCGCGCCGTGGTCGTCCACTTCTTCTCATCGAACTGTCCGCTCTGCGATGAGGGCGCGCGCCATATCGCCCGCTGGGTCGCGGACTACGCGGCGACCGGTCTCGTCGTGATCGGCGCATTCCAGCCGCGGCGCGACGCCGTGTCGACGAGCGCGGACGCGATGGCCGAATGCGAGCGCTATTGCCGCATCGCGCGGCATCCGTGCGCCGCTGATGCGCCTGGCGAATTGTCGGCGCGTTTCGGCAACGAATGGTGGCCCGCATATTTCGTATACGATGCCGCACACCGGCTCCGCCACTACCAGATGGGCAACGAGGACATGTCGCGACTCGACGCCGTGGTGCGGCAGTGCGCCGTCAGCGCCGCTCCTCGCGGATAGCGCGATTGAACGCCATATAAAGCGCGATCAAGAGGAATCCCACTTCGGAGATGATGATCGAGAGGCGCGGGTCATAGTTCTGCGCTACCAGACCGCCGACGTATGCGCCCGGTCCGATGCCGCTGAGCACGACCAGACGCGCCGCGCCGAACACCGAGCCGAACTTGTCGCTCGGTGTGATCCGCATGCGCCAGCCGACGATTTGCGCGACCTGAAAGGAGCCGGACGCGCTAGCAAGCGCTGAGAACAGCACGAAGACGGGAACGCTGTGAGCGAACATCACCGGTATGTAGATGATGGCGTCAACGGCATACGCGATCTGCAGCGCGATGCCGAATGGCCAGAGCGAGGCGTAGCGGCCGGCGATGAGCGCACCGAGTATCGAACCGACAGAGATGCCGCCGAACGCGAAGCCTAGCACCACGTCGCTCGCGGATAAGTCGTTCTTGACGAACGGGATCAAGACGGCGACCGCCATCATTCCGAAGAGGTTGAGGCCGAAGCTCGTCAGCGTGACGGCGGTGAGCGCTCGATCGCCCGTGAGATATTTGAAGCCTCGCGCGATATCCGCGGCGATGACGCGGAGACTCGGAATCGGACCCGGCGCGTCCGGCCCAAGCGTGGGAACAAGCGCGAGTGTGAATTGGGAGATGAGATACGTGCAGGCATTTGCGACGAGCGCCGGCAGCGGACCGGCCACGGAGAATATCGCGCCGCCGATCGGCGGGGTGATGAGGTTCGTCGTCTGTTCCGCCGCGATGAGCGCCGCTGTGGCTTTCGTCGAACGGCTCGTGCCGACCAGATGCGGTATGCTCGACTGTTGACCGCCGAGAAAAATCGCCGCCGCCGAAGCAAGCAGTACGATGCCGACGTAGAGCATGGGCAGCGTCAGCCAGCCGCGGTAGTACGCGATCGCGAAGGCCGCCATGATCAGAAAGCGTGCGAGATCGCACGCGATCATCATGCGCCTCCGGTCGACGCGATCGGCGAGCGACCCGCCGACGAGCCCGACGAGGGCGAACGGCACGATCTCCAAAGCATACGTGATGCCGGTGGACAGCGCCGAGTGCGTCACATGAAAGACGAGGAGCGGTAATGCGAACGTGCGCAGGCCATCGCCCACATAGCTGAGCGTCTGGCCGCCGAAGTAATACGCGAAGCCTCGCTCCGCGAAGATCGAGCGTTCGGAAGCCATCGGCGCGCTTACGTGGAGATCTTCTCGGCGGCTTTGTACTCGTCGAGCATCTCAAGCTCACCCGCGTTCGTCAGCGTCTCGACATGATGCCGTACCCAATCGCGCTGCAAGCTTCCGAACACCGGACGATTCTTACGACGCCGATAGATCGCGTAACCGATAATTCCTGAGACGAGCCAGAGAGGACCGGCGATGCGCCCGATCGGATGCGTGAGGATGATGAAGATCAGGATGGCGCCGATGCCCATGAGGCCGAGCACGGACACGATGGAGATCGTGCCTTGCAATCCGCCGATCTTGACCGGCACGTTCAGCGGCATCCGGAACGGCCGCGGCGCCTTTGCGTCCTTAAAACGCAGCGTGATGAGCGCGACAAAAACTAGCGTGTACGAAAGCGCGGCGCCAAACGCATAGAGGTCCGCCAGGAAGTTCAGCGCTTGATCGCCTTGGCGGTATGCGGCGAACAGTTCGACGATCGCCACGCTGGAGAACACGACGATCGATATGACCGGTGTCTTCGTCTTCGGATTCGTGCGTTTGAACACCGACGGCAGCAGGCCGCTGTTGCCCATGGCGTAGGCGATGCGCGACGCGCCAAAGACACCGGAGTTGCTTGAGATCATCACGAGGAAAGCGCCGAGCAGCGGCACGTACAGTTTGAACAGCGCGCCCAGATACGGGATGAAACCGACAAGCACCGCGACCGCTTTGTCGTTGTTCTCGGCGTTGCCCAGGAATTGGTACATCGGTACGCTCGCCCCGCCCGAAAGGACGTCGGGCAGACCGAGTACGAGATTGGAGTAGCCGATCGCGAATATCAAGATCGTCAGGATGAGCGCGAGCGAGGTGCGGGGCAGCACGGTGGATGGCCTGTACGTCTCTTCAGCGGCCTGCGATATGCTCTCGAGACCCACGAACGAGATGATGGCAAGCGAGATTCCGAGCAAGAGATTATCGGTTGAAGGCCAGTGCACGCGCATCGTTCGTTCGAGTATCTCCGGATGCCAAGCCAGCACGAAGCCCGCGACGAGTATGAGCGTCTCGTTGACGACGTCTATGCCCGATACGATCTCGTTGACGCGTGACGAGTGGCGCACCCCGATGACGTTGATGGTCGTCAAAAATGCCGTGACGCCGAGCACGGCCACGAAGTACCAGACATGATGCTGGCTGAGCCAAGGCACCGTGACGCTCAAATATCCGATCGTGAACCACGCGAAGAGGCTGATGTCGATCGTGAAGTCGAGCAGGACCGCCCAGCCCGCCACGAACCCGAGAAAATCGCCGAGCGCGCGAGTCACGAAAAACTGTCCGCCGCCTGCAACGGGATACGCGGCGGCGAGCTCCGTGTACGCGAGACCAATACAGACGTAGACGAGGCCGGCGAAGGCGAACGCGACGTTGGCGGCACCCATCGCGGCGCCGACCACGAGCCCCAGGGCCACGTAGATGTCGGCGCCGACGTCGGCGTAACCCCAAGCATACGATCCCCAGACGGAGACCGCACGGCGCAGGCTTTCTTCGGGCACGGGGGCGCGCGCGGGCGTCGAGGGCGCCATGGACGAGACAAGTCTCCTTGTTACGGGGACCGCGATGCGCTGGAAATCGTTGCGCCCACCGATTGCTTCGGCATTGGTCCTTAACCTCTCAAAGCCGATGCCGCGGCAGGCGTCCGGTTTTGTCCCACATAGCGTTCCGCAAGAATTTTCCCGTAACCGGTGTCACAGCCGGCCAGTGATCGTAGTCACACAGGAAGCTAGCGGACCGCTCGCGTCCGCTTCGCAACGACGGCAAGGGGAGCCGGGATCGATGCGACCGCGATATTCCACCACTGCACGCGCACTTTCATTGCCTGAAGTGCTTTTCGTCGTTGCCATTATCATGATCTTAGCGACGATCTTGCTCGCCGCTTTCTTCCATATCCGCGATCAGGCGCTCACGGCGGCATGCGAGATGAACGAGCGAAATCTCGCGAGCGCGATCGAAGCATATGCCGCGGACCACGGCGGCCAATATCCGACGGCGAACGGCCCGATCACGCTTGCGATGTTCGGCGGCCCCGGAAACCCGTACGTCGACCCGTCGTCACTCGTCGATCCGGCAGACGGGTCACCATACCAGTACGTCCTGGGCAATGGCGACTGCGAAAGCCGCGTCGCATCGTTCCAGATCTACGATCTCGGCGGGCATAACGACATAACGCTGCGGCCGCTGCCGCACATCGTGCAAAACCCGGATTCCGTCGCGTACTGCGCAGGCATCGGGCTTGTCGCAGACAGCGGGATGTCTGCATCCATGAATAACGGCGGTCCGGGACCGTAACCGGCTTTGCATCGCTCCGCCGCTGGTGCGGTGCAGGACGATGCGCTGGCGTGCAAGCAATAAGCGGCATGCGTTGGATTCGAACACTTGCGGCGTTGGCCGCGGTTGCTGCGGGCGCGTTCGTGCAATTTCCGGCAGCAGCTGCGGGGCCCACGTTCTTTCGCCATTCCTGTCCGCAGACGTTGGTCACGTCGGCGACATTGCGCTGCGGCACCGTCGTCGTCTTCGAGAATCGCAATTCGCCCGGCTCGAGAGCGATAGGACTGAACGTCATCGTCATATCCGCGCCGAAGAGACCTGCGGCGAAGGACGCGATTTTCGGTATCTCGGGCGGCCCCGGCCAGCCGAGCGCCGACCAGACCGGACTTGGATTTGCGACGATGACCGGTGACGCCGCTTCGACGCGCGATATCGTGCTCGTCGACCAGCGCGGCACCGGCGATTCTCATCCGCTGCAATGCGATCTGTTTCCCGGAACCGATATCACACGCTTCTTTGGATCCGACTGGCCCGTCCAAGTCCTCAGCCAGTGCGCACAGCGCCTTAGCGCGATCGCCGATCTCACGCAGTACAACACGGACAATTCCGCCGACGACCTCGATGACGTGCGCGCCGCGCTCGGCTACGATCAGATCGACCTCGTCGGCGTCTCG
This sequence comes from Candidatus Eremiobacteraceae bacterium, assembly GCA_035295225.1. Taxonomy (NCBI): domain Bacteria; kingdom Bacillati; phylum Vulcanimicrobiota; class Vulcanimicrobiia; order Candidatus Eremiobacterales; family Candidatus Eremiobacteraceae; species Candidatus Eremiobacteraceae bacterium. The sequence continues at coordinate 8,736 of DATGJI010000015.1, forward strand.
TACGGAACGACGGTCGCCTTGGACTACATGCGCCGGCACGCGCAGCATGTCCGAACGGCGGTGCTCGACGGGCCCGTCGCGACCGATTCGAAAGGTCCGTTGCCGTATGCGCGCGCTGCTCAGAATTCCATCGATGGGCTGTTCGCCGACTGCTCGGCCGATGCGGGCTGTCACGCCGCGATTCCCGATCCGCGCGGCGATCTCGCCGCCGCGCTCTCGACGCTCTCAAGGGGAGCGGTCCACGCGAATGCGACGGATCCCGCGACGAAAGTCAAATTTCCGGTGCAGATCGACGCTGAAACGTGGGTTTCAACTGTCCGCTACGGTTTATACGACGCGAACTCGTCCGTGCAGCTCTTGCGGTTGATCCACGCCGCGGCCCACGGCGACTTCGATCCGTCTGCCGACATGACGGTCGCGATACGCACGACGCTCGCGACGAACATCTTCTGGGGAATGGCGATGTCGTTGGGCTGCCCGGAAGAAGTCAATACGATAGATCCATCGGAGATCGGCGGCGCGACGCGGGGTTCGTTCTTCGGCGACTATCGAGTGCGGGCTCAGATCGCGGCGTGCGCCGTGTGGCCGCACGCGACAGTCGATCCGGCATTTTTCCATCCCGTCCGATCGAACGCGCCGGCGCTGTTGTTGACGGGCGGAGTCGATCCTGCGACACCTGCAGACCAGGTGGCGCGCATCCAGCGCTATCTTCCCCATGCGGTCAACGTACTGTTTCCCAAGAGCGCCGACGCCGGCGAGACCACCTGCGGCGCGAGACTTGTCGCCGCTTTCATCAGCGCGGGAAGCAGCGCCGGTCTGGAAACGTCGTGCGCCGCCGCGACAAAACGGCCGCCCTTCACATTTTGATAGAGGGCGGACCCTTGCGGTCCGCCGGCGCGACGTTCATCAATCGATTTTGTACAACCACCAGCGCTTCGAGCGCGCTGACCGGTTTGTCGGGTTGCGGTCGAAATATATGGTCATACGTTTGCCGCAGCGAGTCCGGATGTCAAACCAGTGCTTGCGGATATAGGTGTCCCCGCGATCTGTTCCCGTGGTCTTGCGCTTCGCTATCACGTCCGCGATCTCGTAGCGCGTCCCTCGCCACGTGAAGGCACGCGGAAGGCTCGGCTCGGCGCGCGCCATCGCCTCGACGTCGGCGCTGCCGGCCTCCGGCACTATCGGCTCGCCGACGAACGTCATCGTCCGATGTGCAATCCCGCCACGCTCTGATGCCATGTCGCGAACGCCGCTGACGCTGCATCCATGGCTGCGCTCAGACGGTCCTTCAAATCGAGCGCCGGCTGTAGCGGCGCGCTTCCGCCCAGCGGGTTGAACAGGTCGAAGAGCTTTTCGCGAAGCCCGGGCGCTTGGATGAAATTGTCTTCGTCGTTCTTCGGATTCGAGGAGAGCATCATTTCGAGGCGCGCCCCGCTCGCCAGCACCGCGCGCGCAGCGGCCGCGTCGGCCGAGCTTGTCGCAGGCGACGCGATCGCGCGGGAAAGACGCGCGCGCGTCGCGTCGATATCGTTCAGCCAGCGATCGATCGTATCGATCTGGTCGAAAGCGAACACGGCATAGTCGTACTGCTTTGCGTAGTCGTCTTGCGTCCACGGCGCGCGGGGATCCGCTTTGACGGTCAGGGGCGCCGTCAGGACGCGTCGCCCAAGATGCAAGCGCACCGTGTACGATCCCGGCACGACCGTCGCCCCCTCATCCGGACCTTGATACGTCGGCGTCGCAGACGTCCACTTCGTCGGCCCGTTTTCGGTGAAGTCCCACACGACGCGGACCATGCCCGCGGTGTTCGGAATCCATGGCGTCTGTTTTCCGGCTACCAGATGCGAGCCCGCCAGCGTGCGGACGACGCGACCGCCGGCGTCCACGATTTCCATGCGCGGACCTGCGCCGGGCGATTTCTTGCTTTGGAAAAACGTGATGTCCGCTCCGGCCGGAGGGTTGTCCGCCGCCGCCTCGGCGTAGAGATGGTTCTGGTGTTCGAGGTACGAGTACTCGTAGGCCGTCTGCGGTGCGAAGAGATAGTAGCCCGCGGCGTGCGCTTGCGGCCACTCTTGAAGCGGTCGCAGGTCGTCCAAGATCCAAAGAGCGCGGCCGTGCGTTGCGAGGACGAGATCGTCGGCTGTCGGCTGAATGCGTACGTCGCGCACTGAGGAAGCCGGAAGATTCAGTTGCAGCGTCTGCCAACGTGCCCCGCCGTCGAACGACACCCAGAACGAACGTTCCATGCCGGCGTAGACGATATGCGGGTTGACGGGGTCGGGCAGTACCGTCTTCAGCCATTGCGTGCGCGGCAGCCCGTTCGCGATCGACGTCCATGTCGAACCGAAGTCGGTGGTCTTATAGAGATACGGCGAAGTATCGCCGGAAAGATGGCGGTCGATCACCGCGTATGCCGTGCCCGCGGCGACGGGTGAGGGTGCGACACACGTGACGTAACCCCAAGGCGGGAGTCCGCGCGGCGTCACGTCCTTCCAGTGTTGACCGCCGTCGCGTGTCAACTGTATGAGTCCGTCATCGGTTCCCGCCCATATCTCTCCAGTGGCGACCGGCGAGCCGGCGATCCAGATGACGGTGTCGGCGTATTCGGCACCGGTGACGTCCGGTGTTATCGCGCCGCCGGGGACTTGCTGGTGCGATTTGACGTTGCGCGTCAGGTCGGGGCTGATGACCTGCCAGGTGAAACCGCGATCTCGGGTCTGCCAGATGACATTGCCGCCGAACCAGGCCGTATGCGGATCCCAAGGGGCGAACGCGATCGGCGAAAACCAGTTGAAGCGATACGTGCGGGCGGCAAGATCGAACGCGTAGAGGTCGCCTTCGTATGGCGACGCATCGTACGACGCTTCGGTGCGCCTATTCATCACAGAAAGAGCGCCGTTCTGGTAATCGCTCCAGATGAAGTCGGGATCTGAGGGATCCGGCACGGACCACATCCCGTCGCCGCCGAGTTCGAAGGTCCACTTGCCGTTGAGAATCCCGTCGGGATCCAAACTGTTCGAAGGCCCGCACAGCGCGCCGTTGTCTTGAAATCCTGCGCAGATGTCGTACGGCGTCCGATCGTCGACAGCGACGTGATAGGCTTGGCCGATGGCCAGACTTCTCGAGAACGCCCAGTTCGCGCCGCCGTCCAGCGTGAGGATATATCCGCCGTCGTCGCCGATGATGACGCGCTTCGGGTCGTTGGGGGCGATCCAGATCGCGTGGTTGTCGGGATGTAAGACATCCGACGCGGGTATCTTTTTGAACGTCTTGCCGCCGTCGGTGCTGACCGAGATATCCTCAGAAACAGACCATATCTTCGAAGGGTCGCTCGGATCGACGGCGATGTGGCTGAAGTAGAATGGCCGCTGATCGATGAGCGTCGTCGAACTCACTTTGAGCCAGTTCGAGCCGCCATCGTCGGAGCGCCACAGAAAACCAGTCTTCGTTTGAACGAGCGCGTAGATGCGTTTCGAATCGCTCGGCGCGATCGCAAGTCCGATGCGGCCGAGCTCACCGGCAGGGAAACCATGCCCGCTGACTTGCGTCCACGTCACGCCGCCATCGCGCGAGCGATACAGCCCATCCTGCCGGCCTCCGCTGTCGAAGGTCCACGGATCGCGGTGGAACTGCCAAACGCCGGCGAAGATGATCTGCGGATCGTGAGGATCCATCGCCATGTCCGAGATGCCGCTGCGCGGTCCGACGTAAAGCGTTTTCGTCCACGTCTTTCCGCCGTCGTTCGTGACGTACGCACCGCGGCTCGGCGAGTCGCTGAACGGATCGCCGAGCGCGCCCACGATCACGTGATTCGGATGTGACGGGTCGATCAAGACGCTCGCGATATGTCTTGTCGCGCTCAGTCCGACGTTCTTCCACGTCTGACCCGCGTCGCGCGACACGTATACGCCGTCGCCGGCCATCACGTCATTGCGCGGATTTGCTTCGCCGGTTCCCACCCAGATATCGCGCGGATCGTGCGCTGCGATCGCGATCGCGCCGATCGCTTGGACCGGCTGCGAATTCCAGAGCGGCGCCCACGTCGCGCCGCCGTTCGATGTCTTCCAAACGCCGCCGCCCGCGGCACCCAAATAGTACGTCTTCGGATCGTCGGCGATACCGGCGACTGCTGTGACGCGGCCTCCTGCGGCCGTTGGCCCGATAGACCGGAACGTCAGACCGGCAAAGGGGCTCGATATCGAGGCGATCGCCGAAGAAGCAGAGACGAAGAACGAAAGAACCGCAGTCAAAAGCAACGCTTGGTAACGCACGCACGACCCTCCAAGAATGGAACGGTCGTGCGCTATTATCCGCGTTCTGTACGGCGGACCTTTACGGCCCGCCGACCGTCATCGAGCCCGTAACGAGTAGATGAACTCGATAGTCCGGTACGGCAGGTTGAACCGCTCGCTCGCCGCCGACCCGAAGTACGGCGCATAGTCGCCGTTCGCGACGCTCGCGAAATGGTTCAGGGCAGATGGATAGCCTAAGCCCACCTGGTTCTCGTAGTTCGCGTGGCTTTGGAACACGTTGTTGATGTTGACGCTGAGGAGATTCTGGCCTCCGGCCGGCACCGAGAGATCGAAATCCGAATAGCCGTAGGCAGGCAAATTGTTCTGATTGTTCTCGGAAAGGTGATACGTCGCGAGTCTGGCTTCCACATGCTTTTCAAAATCGTACGCAAACGTGTACGAGTACTTGTGCAGCGGCACGGCCGGCAGTTGCGATTGCGGGATGAGCGAGAGGTTCCCGCCATCCGCCGGATTGATGAGAGACGGTGTGTTCGACTCGAGAATGGCGGACTGCGTATCGTAGGTGTAATCGAGGCTCAGTGCCCCAACGAGATGCTGCGTACCCGTCAGCTCGATTCCACGGGCGAGGGTATGACCGATGTTCGCGTTACCCGACAGTCCGAGTAGGGCCAGCGCCTGCGCCTGGCTCAAGCCCGGGCAAAGGCCCTGCACGGCATTCGCGTAGGGAATGGGATTGAAGCCGGGCGTGGAGACCGAAGACAGCGGCACCGTCACGCCGTAGATCTGGTCGAAGACGTTTGTGTTGTAGAATGTCAGCTGCGCGCTTGAGTTCTCGTTGAAGCGGTGGCCATAGCTCAGCTCCATGTCCGACGCCTTCTCGGGGATCAACGCCGAAGATGGCACGTTTCCTACTGAATTGAACGACGTGCACGAGACGCCGCCGCCCGTGAAGGCGCCGAGCGCGTTCGGCGAAAACGGCTGATCGAGCTGTGCGGGAGTCGGCTGCGTCGAGGTGCCGCCGGCCGCAACGCGCCAGACGTTGTTCGCACCGGACCAGACGAAGGCGATGCGCGGGTCGACGTACGATGTGTTCGTGATCGTCGAATGCTTGAACCACACGTTGAGATACGTCGTCAGGTCCGAATGTTGCGGTTGATACGCGTCGCGCAGGAAGAACGCGTCGTCGTGGGTGACCGGCGACGTTATCGCTGCGCTGAGGTTCGCGGGTGCGCCCATGTTCTCCGTATTCCACGAATACGAGCGGTAGAGCGACGCGGTGTTCTCCCAGAAGAAGCCGGCGCCGAAGTCGTTGCGCGTGCCCACGAAGTCATCCGATATCGTCGCGCCGGTATTGACGTCTTGGTCGACGTGCCATGATGGGTTCAAACCGCACGGGTAGACGATATTCCCGAAAGAGTCGGTGCCGCACGCCAGCGGGCGCTCAAACGTGCGGTTATAGTTATGGTAGTAGAAATTGCTGAACGTATCGACCACAACGTTACCGGGTCCAAGCTTCGAATCCAATCGAATGTGATAGTCGTTGCTATGGTACCCCTGCCACGCCGGCCCGGCGCCTTGGTAGCCGTAGTTCGCGCGCGCGAAAGACTGCGGCGTCTGGCACGGCGAACCGCCGTCTGGATTCGGCCCGAACGGCCCCATGCCCGGTGATAGTCCGCCGTTCGCGGTGTTGACGGTAAACGTCGCGGGATTCGCATTGTAACAGGAGTCGGAACCGCCCGAAGCGGCCGCGGCCGCGAGGTTCGCCTTACCCGCTGCGAGCTCTACTTGATACGGGAGAAAATCGTTGTCGCCGTTTCCCGTCTTATCATCCCACTCCGAGCTTCCGAGGTAAGCGGCGGTCACGTGCGTTGTCGGGTTGAGAGTCCAGACGAACTTGGCTAAGCCGCTCCTGTTGATGAACGAATTGTCGTCTTGATACATACCCGTCGCATGCACGGCCGGATCCGTTGCATACTGATCGAACGCGGCCGAGGCCTGATAAAAAACATCATGATGAAAGGGTCCGTCAAGGCCTTGCGTGCCGTATGCGAACGCATAGCCGAGTTTACCACCGTTCACCGAACCGGTATCTTGGATCGCCGACGAGAGTTTGTCGAACGTCCCGAAACTTTGCGAGAATGAAGCCTGCGGTGTGATGGTTGGCGAGAGCGTTTCCATGTTGACGACCCCGCCGATGGCATTCACGCCGTAAAGATCCGATCCGCCCGATCCGTAGAACACGTTGACGGCGCTCAACCCGAAGACGGGTGAGAGTTCGTAGTTATAGTCGCCGCGCGGGCCGATCGGATGGCCGTCGATGAGCGTCAGCGTCTCGAGGGTGCCGATGCCGCGGATGTCCAGCGAAACATCGTCGCCCGGCTGCGAAGGATTGCCGCCTACCAGTCCGGGCAATTGTTGCAGATAGTCGGCGGTTCGGAAGTAGCCCTGTTGCGCAAGCGATTGGGCCGAGACCGTCCGCGAGATCGTCGCCGCCTTCTGCAGCGACTGCGACGCGCGCACCGTCGTGCGGCCCAACACGCGCGATCCGGTGTTCGATCCTTGCGTGCGCGCTATCGCCAGGGTGAGACCGCTGATATCTTCATTTCCAACGATGAAGATCTCGGAGGCCGTCGTCTCATAGCCCGAGCGCGTTGCGATGAGCGAGTATTCGCCCGACGCCAAACCGGATATGGTGAACGTTCCGTCAGGTCGCGTCGTCGTTGTGGCGGCCGTCGGCCCCTCTGTAGCAAGCTTCACTCCAGCGAGAGGCAGACCCGAATTGGCATCGACGACCTTGCCGGAAGCGCTGTGGACCGCCGCGCCCGTTGCGTCAGCGAACGCCGGCGTAAAACCCGCAGTGGACGCAAGGAGCGCGAGAGCCAAAAGCGCTATGCCGAGGGGACGGATGGACATATGAAAGCCTCCACACGACGATTGCGTTACCCGTCAAGTATGGAGGCTCCGGATTAACTCGCCATAATCTTGCGGTTAATCCGCCTTAAGGTTTCCAGCGTTACTTGGTCAGTCGAAACGCCTGCACGAAGTCGCCGTTCGCGGAAGCCCAAACGGTCCACATATAGCCCGTTTGCGTGTCGAACGCGACTGTATGCGCTCCTTTGTCCGTTTTCAGCCGCCCGATGATCGACACGCCGTCGCTGCCGCCGGCGTCATGAAACACCGTGATCTCGCCGTCGCCCGCGCACGCGATGTTATGGCGAACGGTATCGGCTCCGCACTGGTCGATGCGGTGACCGAACGGAACGCTGGAGAGATGCGTCCCGTCGAGTCCGTATACCGACAGGACGCCGTTTCTGCCGGCGATGTAGACGTGGCCGAGATCGCCGTCCAGCGCGAGCCCGTGGTTGCTGACGATTTCGGGGGTCTTGACCGTCTTGATCACCGTGAGCGTGATCGGATCGATCACGACGAATTCAGAGATGTTGGCGATGTTCTGATAGATCTTGCGGCTGGTCGGATCTATGGCGAGGTATTCCGGCTTGTGCCCCGGGAGAGGAACGGTCTTCACGAGTTTCATCGTGCGCGAATCCACGACGAAGAGGCGCGTCCCGTCGTCTTCATCCGCGTAGATGTGGTGGAACCGCGGATCGTAGGCGGTCGCGTCAAGCAGTCCAGGAACATCGAGGCTTGGGCCGGCCGACATCGCCTTCGTATCCACGTCGATGATCTGGCGCAGTTCGCTGTCGCCCGTGTAGACGTGGCCGTTGTCCGGGTCGATCGCGACGCCGTGGAGAAGGCCGACATCAATCTGCCCGATGACCTTGCTCGTGTCGGCGTTCACGACAAGCAATGTGCCGCTGCCGGAATGCGCGGCGTACACGCGGCGACGCTGCGCGTCAACGCCGACATAATCGAATCCGCTTTGGATCATCACGGGCTGTGGCGGAAACGCAGGAACGATTGGCAACTTCATGCTCCTTTGCAAGCAATAGCACGCCCAAGAACTAAGCGTACGCGTCCGTTGTTAACGTAAGGTTAACGGCGCGGTTCTGCCGGCGGCGGTGTCCCAAGCGGCAACTCGAGCTCATCGGACTGGGTGAACCCCAGAGCCGTGTACACCGGCCTACCGACTTGCGATGACCTCAGTCGGGCGACCACGCAACCTTGGTCTCGCGCCCACGCCACGCACGCTTGCGTCAAGCGGCTCGCAAAACCTCGCCTGCGAAGCTCGGGAACGACGTAGACGTTGCTGATATACGCTGACGGCTGCGCAAATATCTCGCTTCGGTGATTGATGAGTCGATAGACCGATGCCATGGCGACGAGCGTGTCTCCGTCAGCGATCACGAAGGTCGCTGCCGAGCCGTCCGCGATCCGGGTGGCATAAAATCGTTCGAACGCGATGTGCCAACCCGGGTTATCCGGGGGAGAGCCGGTGGCGGAGAGCTCACGCGTCATGCGCTCGCGAAGACCCGCCGCAGCGGCTAACTCGCGGAGTTCGATGGGCCGGATCAACAGGTCGTCCACGAGGGCGCGATTCCACCCGCGGCCATCGCATGCTTTCAAGAGGTCGGTACCGCACCGCAGGCCAAAGTGGCCGGACATGAAGACGTCCTTATGCGTTCGCGCCGCGATTATTGCGGCTGCGCTTCTATCCTTATCATCCCTCGCCGCCGGGCGCGTCAGGGCCGCCGATCTGGGTGTGGTCAATCCCGCGCTCTTCGCCGGCATGCATTGGCGCCTCATCGGACCGTTTCGCGGAGGCCGCGACGTAGCGGTCGCTGGTGTTCCGGGCGATCCGACCACCGCCTACTTCGGCGCGGTCGGCGGCGGGGTGTGGAAGACCACGGACGCAGGGAGAACCTGGAATCCGATCTTCGATAGTCAGGGTATCGCTTCGGTCGGTGCGATCGCGATCGCGCCCTCGAACCCCGCCGTGATCTATGTCGGCAGCGGTGAAGCCGACATGCGGTCGGACATCACGTACGGCGACGGCATGTACAAGTCGACGGACGCCGGCGCGACATGGCATCACATCGGGTTGGACGAAACGCGGCAAATCGCACGGATCATCGTGGACCCGAAGAATCCCGACGTGGCACTTGTCGCCGCCCTCGGTCATGCATACGCTCCGAATGAAGAACGGGGTGTGTATCGCACGAACGACGGCGGCGCGACTTGGCAGCGAGTGCTCTTCAAAGACGCGAACACCGGCGCGATCGATCTGGCGTCCGATCCGCAGAATCCGCAGACGATCTTCGCCTCGCTCTGGCAGACGCGCCGGCCGCCGTGGAACATCTATCCGCCTTCTAACGGGCCGGGCAGCGGACTCTACGTTTCACACGACGGCGGCTCCAACTGGTCACAGATCCACGGTGGTGGATTTCCCTCAGCCGGGCTCGGCAAGATCGGTATTGCAGTCGCACCGAGCGAACCGAACCGAGTCTATGCGATCGTCGACGCAAAAGCGGGCGGGTTATACCGGTCAGACGACAGCGGGGTGACGTGGAAGCTCGTCGATGCCGATCAGCGTCTGTGGCAGCGCGGCTGGTACTTCTGCCACATCACGGTCGATCCCAAAGATGCAGATCGTGTCTACATCTCGGACACGGCTTTCTATCGTTCGACCGATGGCGGAGCGCATTTCACCGCGATCAAGGGTTCGCCCGACGGTGACGACTTTCATCAGCCGTGGGTCGATCCGGACGACCCGCGCCATATCGTTCTCGGCAGCGACCAGGGAACGAGCATTTCGCTCAACGGCGGCGCGACGTGGAGCTCCTGGTTCAACCAGCCGACCGGCCAGTTCTATCATGTGATCGCCGACGACCAGTTCCCGACAAACGTCTACGGCGCGCAGCAAGACAACGGCGCTGCCGTCACACCGGTCGAATCCGACGACAACGGCATCACGACGTTCGATTGGCAGCCGATCGTCGCCGGCGGCGAGAGCGGCTCGCTGGCGCCGGATCCGCTACATCCCGGCGTCATTTTTGGGGACAACGTCACGCGCGAGGACCTCACGCGGCACCAGGTACGACCGCTCGACCCAACTATCACGTACCTGCAGTTGTTCCGTCAGACGTGGACGCTGCCGCTCGTGTTCTCGAAGACCGATCCGCGCGTGCTGTACTACGGACGTCAGGTGGTTTTCCGAAGCGCCGACGGCGGCGATACGTGGCGCATCATCAGCCCTGATCTCACGCGCGCCGACCCCGGCGTGCCGGTCACGCTCGATGCGTCCGCAGCAGCGAATAACCAGGGGATCGGACCGCGTCGCGGTGTCGTGTATACGATCGCGCCGTCGCCGATCCGCGGTCGTGAGATTTGGGCCGGCACGGATGACGGCAAGATCTGGCTCACCATGGACGAGGGTGCGCACTGGCGCGATGTCACGCCGCCCGCTTTGACCGGATGGAGCAAAGTCGGCATCATCGAAGCGTCGGCGTTTGATCCGATGACCGCGTATGCAGCCGTCGATCGCCACCGGCTCGACGATCTCCGTCCGTATATCTACCGCACGCGCGACGGCGGAAAATCGTGGACGCTCATCGCCGGCGGCATTCCGGTCGGCGCCTATGTGAACGCGGTCCGCGAAGATCCGGATCGCCTCCATCTTCTCTACGCCGGCACTGAGCTCGGCGTCTACGTCTCGTTTGACGACGGCGGCGCCTGGCAGCCGCTGCAGCTGAATCTTCCCGTCACGCCGGTGCGCGATCTCGCGATCAAACGCGATGCTTTGATCGTAGCGACGCACGGTCGCTCGTTCTGGGTGCTCGACGATCTCGCGCCGCTCCACGAGTTGACCCCGGCTTTGGCGAGCGGATTCGCACATCTCTTCGCGCCGGAGACCGCCGTGCGGCTGCAGCCGCATGCATTTCCAAGCGAGCGCCTGCCGCCGGAAGAACCGAGCGGTGAGAACCGCCCCGTCGGCGCGTACATCGACTACTTCATCGGATCCGCCGCAGCCGGGAACCGCGTGACGATCGAGATACGCGATGCGACCGGCGGACTGGTTCGTCGGTACTCAAGCGATGAACCAGCCGTTCCGACAAACCCGGACGACTACGATTTCCCTTCGTTCTGGGTCACATCCGTTTCGCCGCCGGCCAACACGTTCGGCATGCATCGCTATCTGTGGGACTTCGATTATGCCGCGCCGGCGCTCTTGAGCCAACCGCCGCTTGGTCCTGGCGGTCAAGACGGTGTTACGGCGGCGCCCGGCACGTTCAGCATCAAGCTCTTCGTGGGTTCGCAGTCGTACAGTGCGACGCTGCGAGTGGTCGCCGACCCGCGGGCTCACGTGTCGCGCTCCGATTTGGCCGCGCAGTTCTCGCTTGCGCGTTCTATCGAGTCGCTGCGCGTTCAAGTAGCGGAAACATCTTCGCGAGCGCGCGCGATACGTGCCAAGATGCCGCTTAGCGATCGGCGTCTTTCGATTATGAACACGCTGCTCGGCTCGACTCCGTCTGGGTCACCCGACGACTCGGTCGGATCTCCTTCGGAGGATTTCTCAAGCTTGCGCTTTCTGGCGCGCTCGCTCGAACAGCTTCAAGGGCTGGTCGAATCCGGCGATGCAGCACCGACGAAGGACGAGGTTTCTGCCTTCAACATGCGTCGCGACCGCCTCGCCGCGATCCGTCTGGCGCTTCAACGCATGTAGGGCGGACGTTTATCGTCCGCCGGCGGACCGTAAAGGCGGACCGTAAAGGTCCGCCCTACAGAGAATGACGTTTAAATCGGCTTGAGCGGGATGACCTGGCGAGCGTCAAGGGCACGGGAAACGACATCCGCTAGACTTTCCAGGTGCGCGCGCGTGAGTTCATCGAGTCCCGAACGCGACGTGGCCGAGCGGAGTTCATCGCGAAGCCCGACGAGTTCGTGACGCGCAAGCGCTTGCGCGTCGTACGGCGTCCCCTCGGGCGGCGTGAGCCAAAGCATCGCGAGCATGCGAGCGTACCATTGCTGCAACGAACGATGGATGACGCCCGTCGACCCGACGCGGGAAGACCCGAGATCTCCGTAGACCGATGCCTGAGTCCAATCGAAGAGGTCGGAAAGGGTCATCGTCGTTCCCGCTTTCGCCTTGAGCGGAAGATCATCGAGGCGCTGCAGCATGAGGGGTTGGAACATCGTCGCCAACGTGCGACGCTGCAGCGATGTGACGGCTTCGACGACGGGCTCGTCGTGGCGCCGCGGCGGATTGTAAGCCCATTGCCCGCCCTGTTGCGTTTCCCATTCGCTATAGACGAGCCGGTTGAGCGTCGACGGTGAGAAATGCCAAGCGTCGTCCGAGAACAGATAACGATCGAGCAGGTCGTACGCGCGTCGCTCGTCCGATCGAGCGACTTGGGCCAACGGCGCCGCAGCACCCGGATCGCCCGCGTGCGATCGCGAGAGGTACTCTCCCGCGATGAAGTGCTCCGGCTGCGTCGCGATGAGGTTGACGTACCCGAACGCATACTCAAACGCCGCCCGCTCGTCGTCGAAACTCCGGCCCGGCTTCGGCCACGTCGCGTCCAACTTATCGAGGACCTGATGAGCCAAGTGAAGTTGCGAAGCATACCATGTGAGCGGATCGTTCGTAAGGTCCCACTGCGCCACGCGCGGGTCCACGGCGTGCGCGTCGGCGTACGAAACGTCTTCGTCGCTCGCGAACCTGAGTGAAGGGTTCGTCCACGATTGCGCCCAGCGGTTGAGTACCGGAACCTCATCTTGCGGCGTTCTTGCACCCGGAACCCTCGCGTAACCCCAGTGGATCACGTAGTAATCGTACGGCCCCAAGACCGTCTGCCAGTACGTTCCCTGGGGTTCTCCGATCGGCCAGAGATTTAGCGGCGCATATTCCATCACCGATGAGGCCACGCCGTAGCGCGACGTGAACGACTTGCTGTGCAGCTGCTTCGCACTGAATGCGAGCGATCCGATGAAGTTGTGCTGCAGACCCATGCCGTGCCCGGACTCGTGCACGATGAACGACTCGAGAAGTTCGTCGTTGAATTCAGTCAGTGCAGCGCCCGTCAGAGGACGTCCCATCACGTCCAGCGCCACCTTGCCGTATCCGGCCTGCAGGCGCTTCCCGACGGCGTATTCGCGCTCCATAGCTGGAAATTGAATGCCCGCGCTGCCCGCGACCGGATCGACGAACATCTGCGCCGTGACGTTGGAGAATTGCAGCACGTCAGCGTCGATGACGATATTGGTCCGGAACATTTGTCCGGTCCGCGGATCGAAGACCGGGTTCTCGGCTGCGTAGCCCCCCGAATTCGACTCGGTCATCCAGATCACGGTGTTGTAGCGGATGTCGTCGGGATCCCAGTTCGGATCATCCGGCTGGTCCTTGACCTGCACGGCGTCGCTGATCCCGATCTTCTCGAACGCCGCATTCCATGTCAGCAGCGAACGCCGCACCGCATCGCGGTATGCCGTCGGAATCGTGTTGGACAAATAGTAGACCATCGGGTGCTTCGCCGGCGAGAGCGGCTTCGAAGGATCGGATGGCTGCATGTTCCATCGAACGACGTAGCGTACGATGCGCGACGCGTGGACGTCGTTGCCGTAGTCGAGGTAGGCCGCATCGAAGAACCCCACGCGGTCATCGGCGAGCCGCGGCATGTAGTCGCCATCGTTCGGCGGTTGCGCGAAATTGTAGACGACGCGAATCCGCAAGCTGCGCGGGTCCGGAACGTTATCGATCGTGTTGGGAGAGTCTGTCGCCCATGTCTGGTCCGCATCGACGATGATGTTCTGAGGAAACGCCTTCGTCGGGCCGAACAGCGTGCGGTCGGTATCCAAGTGGTACGCGTGATCCGGATCGTCCGGTCCTGTGATCTGCTTCAATTGCGCGGCGATGTTGTCCACGTCGCCGAGCAGAAACGACGCATCGAAGATCACGCGACCCGTTGCGCTATCCTCGGCGACGATCGGAGCGACCGCGACGGGCGAGTCGGCAAAGGTCTGATCCACCGCGCGCTTCGCCGCGTCGTTTCCCGACGCGAGGAAATAGGTGTTCGGCCAGGTCGCGACGATCTTGTCATCGCTGCGCGTGAATCGGATGATACGCGCATACGAGCCGATGCCGCCGGGGATGAAGTTGTAGCCGCCTAGGCCGTTCGCCGTTTCGGCCGTCTGCACAAAATCTTGCCCCAACTGCGCCGCGGCTATGTCGATGTAGACCTTACCGTCCTTGCGGATGACGTTGAAAAGTCCGTTTTGGACCGATGCCCCGTCGACGAACTTCGCATACGCAGCCGGTCCGGTGTCTCCCGATGCGTCGTCGGCAAAAGCCGCCGCCTCCGTCAGCACCGCCATCAGCGAACAGCAAGCCAATGCAAACAAGACGCGTGTGATCATGCGTGTCACTCCTCTTACATGCGCCGCGGCGCGCGTGCTATCTCTTGAAGCGCGCGCCGGCTAGCGCCCCTCTTTTTCAGCGCGCCGCTGAGCTTTCGGCGGCAGCGGACGCCAGTGATACCGGAACCGCGGATCCAGGTAAGCGCGATCGTTCGCCGCCGTCAGCTGCGGGCCGAACAGCGGAATGGAAAGGCCGCCCGCCGGCGCGTACATCGCTTCGTCGAAGAGGCCGCCGGACGGTTTATCGGCGACAGCGAAAACGCTGTAGGCCAGGTCGTGCACAAACGCAGTCGCGATGTAGTCGGCTACCATCAGTCCGTTCTGACTGTTGGCAAGCCACCGCACATTCATCGGCCCCGCCAAGACCTGAGCGGTGTTCCAACTCTTACCGCCGTTGTGCGACGAGACAAACCCGACGCCGAGCTGGCATGACGTCATCGTGCAGTTCGATTTCGAGAAAAAGTAAAATGTCAACCCGATGCCGGCGTTCGCACCGGACGTCGCCGGTTGAATGCCGATGCCGGGAATGAAATGGTCGACGCTGCTCGTCACCGCGTCGATCGGAACACGAGCAGGCGCGGTCCACGTCTTGCCGTCCGCGGACGTCGTGTATACGATATCGTTCTCCGCGCAGTTGCGGCGGAAGCGACAGTCCGGCCAGGCGACATAGATCCTTCCGGACGCATCTTGCGCGGCGCTCGGCAGCGGACTCGATCGCAGTCCGGCAGCTTCCGCGTGGAAGAACTCGGATGTGACCGTCTGCGCGCCGCCCCAGTGTTTGCCGCCGTCGGTCGACCTGAACGCAACGATGCCGTTGAAGCCCTCGAAGGGAACCACGACGTTTCCGTTGGGGAGGACCAGCGGCTGACCGCCCAAGCCTCCGTCTTGATTTGCCGTGGGCAACGGCCCGGACCAGGTCGCACCGCCGTCGCGTGACGTGTCCATGAAGACCTCGTCACCGGCGAACGGTTCATCCCACTCGGCATAGCAGTTGCCGTAAAATCTACTCGTGGTCCAATCGTCGCAGACGACCCACGGCTTGTCGGCCGACTGAGAACGCGGCGCGATGCCGACCGGCTTGGCCCACGCCTTGCCGTCGGGCGAACGGCTTATCAGGATCGCGGGCGACGTCGGCCGCGTGTTCGAGAGCGGCAGCGAGGCGATCATCCACACCGCGTGCGCTGCATCGTAGCCGACCGAAGGATCGCTCACTGCGTCGAACCGGTTGGACGGGTTCTGCGCCTTCGTTATGCCCGGCAGAAAACCAAAGCCCCACGTCATCCCGCCATCGGACGACGTCGCGTAACCGATGTCGGCCGATCCGCCGGGCACGACGCGTCCGGTTTGAAACGCGCTGACGATCGTGTCGCCGAACGAAAACGTATCGGGCTCGACTTCGGTCCGGTGTTGGCTCGCAGCGTTGGTGAACGGATCGCTTGAGACTCTGACGAGCGTCGCCGCAGAACTTATCGTGGAACTGAACGTGAAGACCAGGGCTGTCGCTACGACGGAAGCCAGCGTTTGCATGGCCGACCTTTCCCGATGCGTCCGGCCGACCCCTGATTTCCGCGCTATCTTAATGAAGCGCGGAATCATACCAGCGTTCTAGATCGGCTCTGAATTGCGCCAGCGCGGGCTCGTGCAGATAGACCATGTGTCCTGACTCGTAGAAACCATATGTGATGTTCGCGCGCAGCGACGGGTCGAGATTCATGTGCGTCAGCGCGTATTGCGTTCCGAAGAACGGCGTCGCCATATCGTAGTAACCGTTCGCAGAAAACACTCGCAGGTGCGGGTTTTGCGTCATAGCATCGTGCAGATCGGGCAGCACGTCCGCGATGGATTCCTTGTTGCCGTCGATCGTATGCGTTAAATCCCACGCGCTGTTGACGGCGAAGCTCAGCTGATCGTAGATCAGGTCGGTCTGATAGTGCAGTCCGGAGCGGACGTAGTCGTTGAGCGCCGTGACTTCCGCGTTCGTGCTCGTCGGATCGTAATCGGGCGTGTCGCCGACGGCTTTGTTGTCAATGCCTAAGAACCGGCCGTCGAGGCGTCCGACCGTCCGATTATCCGCTCGCAGCAGCTCTTTTTCGAACTCTCCCGGTTCCACGCGCAGGTCGGCGTTGCGGATGAATCGTTCGCTTAGGCCGGTGAACGCGTGCATTTTTCGGACGACGTCATCCCGCTCCGAAGCGCTCAGCGTGGAGCCCTGCAGCAAAGCATCCGCGTATTCGCCGATCGCGAAGTCGCGCGCCGATTGGACGAACGGCGCGAGCTGCGCCGGCCGGTTCGGGATCTTGTTATGATACCAGGCGATGGCCGATTCCGTGGGCAGATATCCGATATACAGCGAGTCCAACCCGTCGCCATCGATAAAACCCGTGGCGAAGTTCAGGGCCGAGGAGAGCAGGATGACGCCGTTGAGGTCGTTGCCGTCCTGCTGCAGCAGATTCGCGAGGACCGCCGACCTCGTCGTGCCGTACGACTCGCCGAACAGGAATTTTGGCGAGTTCCACCGCCCGTTCTGTCCGAGGTAGCGCTCCACGAATTCCTTGAACGCCGTACCGTCTTGGTCGACGCCGTAGAAGTCCTCAGGCTTCGCGGATGGTGCCAAGCGGCTGAATCCCGTGCCGGGCGCATCTACAAACACCATGTCGGTCTTGTCGAGCAAGCTGTATTGGTTGTCCACGAGTTGATACGGCGACGGCTGCGTGTGTTGGCCATCGGCCGTCAGGACCCGCTTCGGACCGAACGAGCCCATGTGCAAGAAGACCGATGCCGAGCCCGGGCCGCCGTTGTAAAAAAACGTGACGGGTCGCCTGCTCAGATCTGCGACTCCGTCAGCCGTGTAGCCGACGTAGAACATCGTGCAGGTCGTGTTGCCCTGAGCGTCCTTCAACGCGATGGTTCCGGCCGTCGCCGTATATGGGATCGCTTTGCCGTCGAGCGTTATCGTCTGATGGACCGACGAATCTCCCGGCGCTCCGCTTTGCGGAGCGCTCGCCGGTTGCGCGGATTGCGCCGACGGCGTGCCTGCAGCCCGAGAAGGCGCTGCCGAGACAAGAACCACTGAGAACGCGAGGGCGGCGAGAACCGCTTTCATCTTCTTCTGCTCCATGTCGTTCAGGCCGCCGCTCATCGTGCGAGCACCGAGTCGTACCATTTGCCAAGATCGGCGCGGAATTGCTGCAGAGCCGAGTCGCGCAGATAGACCATGTGGCCGGATTCATAGAAACCGTAGCTCAGATTGCCGCGCAGCGTCGGATCGAGTTCCATGTGATCGAGCAGATATTGCGTGGCGAAGAACGGCGTGGCCATGTCGAAGTAACCGTTCGCCGAGAACACACGCAGGTGCGGGTTTTGCGTCATGGCGTCGTGCAGATCTTGGATCACGTCCGGGAACGGGAGTTGGTTCCCGTCGATGTTATGCGAATAGTCCCAATTCGGTCCGCCGACGATATCGTACGCGGTAGGCCGATAGATCAGCTCGGTCTTGTACTTGAGCGAATCTCGGACGTAGTCGTTGAAGAGCGACGTGTACGCCGACGCGACCGCCACATCGGACGCGTCGTAGTCCGGGCCGTCTCCCGTCGCCTTGCCGTCGATGCCGATGAAACGGCCGTCGAGCCGTCCTGTGGTGCGATTCTGATCGCGCATCAACTCTTTTTCAAATTCTCCCGGCTCGATTCGCAAGTCCGCCTGAAGGAAATATTGCGGGCTGATGCCGGTATACGTGTAGAGCTGATATGCGATCCGGTTCCGCGACGTCTCGGAGAGATTCGAGCCTTGGAGCAGCGCACGCGCGTAATCGCCGATCGCGAACCGGCGGGCGGACGCCACGAATGCTGCCAGGTCGGCCGGGCGCCGCGGCAATTTGTTATGGTACCACGCGAGCGCGGCTTCGGTCGGCAGGTAGCCGTAATACTCGATGTCGATGCCGTCGCCTCCGCCGAACGACGCGTAGTTCAGCGCCGACGAGAGCAAGACGACGCCGTTGAGATCCACACCGTCCTGTTGCAGCAGATTCGCGAGCACCGCAGAGCGCGTGGTGCCGTACGACTCGCCGAATAAGAACTTCGGCGAATTCCACCTGTGGTTGTTCGTGAGGTACCGCTCGATGAATTGCTTGAACGCGCGCGCATCTTCATCTACGCCATAGAAATCCTTGCCCTTTGCGGTGAGCGCGACACGGCTGAAGCCGGTCCCCGGCGCATCGATAAAGACAAGGTCTGATTTATCCAACAGACTGTATTGGTTGTCCGACAACCGGTAAGGCGCAGGCGGCGCGTGCACCGCGTTCGGTATCTGCACACGTTTCGGCGCGAACGAACCCATGCGCAGCCAGATCGTGGACGATCCCGGGCCGCCGTTGTAAAAGAACGTCACCGGACGCCTGCTGAGATCCGACACGCCGTCGGCAGTGAACGCCGTATAGAACATGCTGCACGTGGGTGTACCGGCAGCGTTTACCAGCGTGATAGTTCCCGCTGTCGCAGCGTATGCGAACGAGCGGCCGGAAAGGGAGATGGAGGCATGTGTCGTCGAGTCCTTGGATGGCGGGAGCGCCGGCGGCGCGGCGGCTCGCACCGGAGCCGAACTGAAAATGGCGAAGGTCAGGACAAATACGGCGAGCGCTGTTCTCACGTTCACTCCATGGTAGGATGCCGTGCGGACGGTTGGCGGCGGTCGGCCTTCGAACTTTTCGCCGAGCGGACCTCTGCTCGCGCGTCCGCGCCAAATCATTCCCGATTGTTGTGCGGTATTGCAACCGTCACCCAGCAAAGGGCGCGTCAGTTCGTCGGCAGCGCACCGACGCGGCGGCGTTTCGGATGCGCGGCGTCGATCGCCGCGATTTCATCTTCATCCAACGTGAGGGCCGCCGCGGCGGCGTTCGCCGCCACGTGCTCGATGCGCGATGCTTTGGGAATCGCGAAGACGCGCTCGTCCCTGATGAGAAACGCAAGCGCCACGGCTTGCGCGCTCACGCCGCGCGTGGCCGCGATCTGCGCGACGGCTGCATACCGCTTCTTCTTCGCGTCGAGCGTCGGTTTGCCGAGCGGCGTGTATGCGACGATCGCGGCGCCGTTTTCGCGTGCCCACGGCAGCTCGTGATCCTCGATGGTGCGCTCTTCGAGATTATAGAGGACTTGATCGCAAGCGATCGCGTTCGATCGCAGCGCCGCTGCGGCTTCCCGCAAATCCCACGGATCGAGATTGCTGACGCCGAGCGAGCGGATCTTCCCTGATTCGACGAGCCGTTCAAGCGCCGCCATCGTCTCCTCGATCGGCACGCTGCCGCGCCAATGCAGCAAGTAGCAGTCGAGATAGTCCGTCCGCATTCGCCGCAGCGAGCGTTCGCATGCGCGGATGACGCCCTTCGCATCGGCGTTCTGAGGCAGCACTTTCGAGACGAGGAACAGATCTGCACGCGGCACGCCTGCGATCGCCTCGCCGACGATCTCTTCAGAGCGTCCGTCACCGTACATCTCAGCCGTGTCGATGTGGGTGAGGCCGAGCGCGATCCCGTGGCGCAGCGCATCGCGGTCAGGCAGCGGCCACGTCCCCTGACCTATCACGGAGACGAGCGGCCCGCCGGAACCGAATCGCTTACGAGCGACCATTGACGTAACCCTCGAGTCGCGCAAGGCAGCCCGGTAGATCGCGGCGGCCGAAGCCGATCCGAAAGTGGCTGTCGCCGAATTCCAGCTCGGCGCTCGGAAGCAGCAGAACTCCGCACGCGCGCACGACGCGCTCGCAGAATGCAGCCGTGCCCTCCGGCGCGAGATAACGCACGAGTCCGACCGTTCCCGCTCGCGGGCGTTGCCAAGCGAAGAGGTCGGCTCGGCGCTCGAGAAACGCTTCGACGAGTCGAAGATTCTCGATGATGATCTCAAGGTTTCGGCGGTGCAGCTCCGCGCGATGACGCAGCGCTATGCCGGCGAGGAACTCATCGGTCGCACCGTTGCAGAGGCTCAGGTAATCCTTGAGGCGCATCATCTTCGCGAGCAGCGCGCGGTCGTGACTGACGGCCCACCCGACCCGCACGCCCGGCAGTCCAAACGTCTTGGAAAGCCCGCCGATGGAGACCGCTCGTTCGTACAGCCCTGCTGCTCCGGGCAGTCGCTGTGCCGCATCCTGTTCGATGAAGCGGAATATCTCATCGCAGAAAAGGTAGATACCGCGCGAGCTCACGATCGACACCATCTCGTCCAGCGCGGCCCTGCTCATGAGATATCCGGTCGGATTGTGCGGAGCCGTCAGCATGACTGCACGCGTGTTCGGTTGGATCGCGGTCCGAAGGAACTCAATATCCAGCTCCCAGCCGCGCCGTTCGTCGCCGCCCCACAGCGTCAATTCGCAGCCGATGCTCTTGGCGACTTCGTAGTGCGACTGGTAACACGGATATTGGACGATGACGTGATCGCCTGGGTTCAGCGCGCACAGCATGAACGCGTAGATCGCTTCTGAACTTCCCGCGTGCAGCAAGACGTCGTCCGGCGCAACCCCATCGAAGAGCGCAGCAACGCACTCGCGGATAGAGAGCGAACCGTTGGGTTCGACATATCCCAGGCGTAAGGCGCGCAACGCCTTCTCGGCCTCGGGCTCGAGCTGAAGCAGCTCTTCGAGCGACAGCGCCTCGCAATCCGACGCGCACAGAAGATAGGGCGCGGTGAATTCATAGCGCGCGAAATACCGCTCTAGCTTGAACGGCGAAAGCATCACGGCGCGGCCGGCGTCATTCGCCGCCCGCGTGCGGACGGCGCGCGCACAACTCCAGCCGCGTTCCCGCCGCGTCTTCAAAGAACAGCGCCGGGTATGTCTCCATCTCAGCGGACGGCTCGACGCGAACCGCGCCGATCGACGCGAGCTCGCGTTGCCACATGTCGAGATCAGCGCGAGATGCGACGCGGAACGCGACGCGTGTTGCCGTCGGCCGCGTCGCGAGATCCTCGATCACCCCGATGAAGAATGCAGCCGTGCCGATCTTTGGCTCTTCATAATATTCTGCGGCGTTGTAGGGCCTCTCGTCGTTTGGCTCGTGCCACTCGCCGCCGGCGTCTACGTGCGCGAACCGCTTGCGCGTGAGCCCGAGTTTCGGAAGAAAGTCGTCATAGAAGGCTTCGACGGCGGGTAGCGACCTCACCCGAAGATCGATATGGTCGAAACCGAGAAATCCGTTGGACATCGCCGCCTCCCGCACAGTGAACGCTCACTTGCGGCCGTTTTTTACGCCGAACGTCGAGCGACCTCGCGCCGCAATCCGGCCTCACCTTTGCGCATGGACCACTCGTGGTTCCAGCCAAGCAGCGGCCGTAAAACCGGCGAGAGGAATCTCAGCCAAGGTTTCTCGAGCCTGACTTGCCACTGATATTCGGCATCGACGCCGCCGTCACGCGATGACAGCCGCCAAATGCCGCGCCCCACGAGATCGCCGGTTGAATCAAGCGTGGATCCGAACGGGTAACGCTGATCGACGACCGTGTACGTAAAGCGAAGGGTGTACGGCAATCGCGCACGACACGTGCACTTCGCCACCTGCCCCAAGGCATGTTCGCCGCCGGCAACCACGATGCTGACGGACTTGAAGAGCTCCGGCCACCAGCGAGGCAACGACGCCGTGTCCTCAAGAACGTCGGCGACCTCGGTCAGGCTGGCGTCGTCGATTCGCCACCGGCTCAAGAAATCGTAGCGCTCGCCGGGCGCAGTCATGTTGTCGCGCGCGGCTCCGCTCTAGGAATAACGATAGCTCGGGAACCAATTGCCTCGACCGCTCGGCAGCAGATCGAACAGATTCCAGACCGGCGACAAGAGGTCGATGCCGCGGTACGTAGCCTTCTTCAACAGCGCGAATTTCTGATACTGATGGCGGATGACTCCCTTCCTATCTTTCGTGAAGATGCTGATCGTGGGCCACTGGTCGCCATCCGAGTCCTCGGCCTCGAAGTCGCGATTGAAGGTCGTGCCGTAGCTCGATAAGAGACGGATGTTCTTCCAACCGCGGCTCTTACCCCATTTCTTGAATTTCGCGATCGGCGCTTTGGCGACGAGCACGAAGTTCGCGCGATCGCGCACGTGCGGCGCCACTGCGTCGTAGCCGTCGGCCCACATGTTGCACATGCGGCACGGCTTCGCGTCCTTCGGCGCGAACATGAAATGGTAGACGATCAATTCTTTCTGGCCGCGTTGGAAAAGTTCCGACAGCCGCACCTTGCGGCGACCGTCATCGAACACATAATCTTCCTTCACGATTTCGCCGGGGGGCAGCGCCCGTCTCATCGCGGCGACCTTCTCGGCGTGATCGCGCAAGGCGATCTCTTCTTTGAGGAGAGCGCGCAGAGATTTCGCGCGCTTGGCGGACTTTGCTGGCATTATGCTCTCTCCGCAATTCGAAGGGGCCGACGCCTGTCGGCCCGCCGCGATTTGAAGGGGCCGACGCCAGTCGGCCCGCAAGCGTTGCCATTCGAGGTCTTATTTGTCCTCCAGGCCCGAGGGCGCCAAACGCGCGAGGCGAACGGCGAGCCACGATGGCGAACGGCCTGCCATCTCGGCTTCTTCCTTGGCAAGCACGGCCTGGCGCACCACGTGGGCCCCGACATAGCGGATCGGTTCGGGCGGAAACGCTTTCGTCCGGCGGTTCACGAGTCCGCTCGAACTCCACTCATCCTTTCTCCCGAGAGCACGGCTTGCCAGGATCTTTCCGCCGACCACACTCGGACCGACGCCGTTGCCGCTCCAGCCGATACCGAAATGAACCGCATCGCTCGATCCGAGCGTTCCGATGACCGGCAGACCATCCATCGAGCGATCGATCGATCCGCACCAGTCGTGGGTGATGGGCACGTCCGCGAGCATGGGATAACAGCGACGAAAATCGCGGGTGACGAGCGCGGCTCGCTCGCGATCGCGATCGAAGCGCGGACCGATCCGATCGCCATAGACCAGTCCCCAGCCGCCTTTCCCGAAGACGATCCGGCCATCGCGCGACGTTCGATAATAGCAGACCATCATCTGCGAGTCGGCGATGCATTCCCCGCCCGTCCAGCCGATTTCGGCGAGCCGCGTCGGAATGGGTGCGGTCGCGACGATGTCGCTCGAGATGACCGCAATCGATCGCTTGAGCTCGGGGATGCCGATCGCCCACGCATTCGTGGCAAGCACGATCGCGTTCGCCGCGATCGTGCCCTCAGCCGTCTCGACGACGAGCGGGTGCGATCGTGAAAACCGTTCGACCGCGGTGTGCTCGAACAGCCGTATCCCTTTCTCGATCGCGACGCGGCGCATTCCGCGCACGAGCGCGGCTGGCTGCACGGTCGCCGCGCCGCGCTCGAGCACGCCCGCGCGGTGCACCGCCGATCCGGAGCGCGACGCGACGTCGCTCGGATCCAGTCGCACGAACGTACCCGGCGAAAGGGTTTCGGACAACGCAAGGACAGCTTCCCACGAATGCTCTTGTGCTGCGCTCGTCGCCGTCCATAACCAGCCGGCTTGCGTGAAGTGCGCGTCGATGCCGTGCTGCCGGCAAAACGATCCGATGTATTCGATGGCGTCTTCCGACGCGCGCACGAGCCGGGCGGCTTCGTCAGCGCCTGCCGCCTTGACGAGTGACGGATATTTCGGCCACCACGAGAGCACGAAGCCGCCATTGCGGCCCGATGCGCCGCCGCCGCATATGTCGCGGTCCAGTACGGCGACGCAGCAGTCTGGTTCAAGCTCTTTGATGCGCAGCGCCGTCCACAGACCGACAAACCCGCCGCCGACGATCGCGACGTCGACGACAGAGCGCCCCGCGAGCGGCGGCGCGTCGGGCTCGTCGCCCAGCGATGATTCGAGCCACAGCGACCGATGCGGCCGCTGTGACTCGACCTTACGCATTCCTCCGCCGGACGGAGATACGCAAAATGGCGCGTCGACCGCTTTCCGGCGGTTCGAGCACCAAACGCTCGCCGATCTTGAAATCGTAGAAATGACGGTCGGCCATGCGCCGCAGTTACAGATGCGGTGCGGGGCTGACCTCTATGAGTGGGGGGCGCCGGGGCCCTTCTGCGCCAATTCCCAGCATAAATGCGTTATCCTGATATGACCGGCATGCACGTCATCTGGCGCCCCGCGCGCGCAATCGCACTGATATTGGTCCTCCTCTTGCAATTCGAAGGCAGCCCCGTCCTCGCTATGTCAACGAGCAAGGAAATCGCTCAGGGCGCGCGCGAGAATCAGGAGATCGACGCGCAAAGCGTCATCATCAAGGACCCGTTCATCACATCTTGGGTGAATCAGATAGGTTCGAAACTCGCGCAGTATCGCATGCGCCGCGACATCACGTTCCGATTTACGGTGATCCAAGACGAGAGCATCAACGCCTTCGCCATCAAGGGCGGATGGGTCCATGTGAATATGGGTCTCTTGAATTTCGTGACGTCGGACGATCAGCTCGCGGGCACGCTCGGCCACGAAATGGGTCACGTCGAGCTTCATCACGTCACGAAAGCCGATAACGTCAATTCGATCATCTCGATCATCGAAGGCATTCTCTCGATAGTCTCGGGACCCGCCGCTGTTCTCGGCAGCATCGGCGGTGAACTTGCGTCGGATAAGTACTCGCGCGGTGACGAGCTCGCGGCGGATCACTACGGACTCACGTTGATGACGAAGGCGGGCTACGACTCGCATTCGGTCGTCGACACCATGCTCGATCTTGGCACGCAAGATCCGGGGCCCGACAGCCGCACGGATAAGGCGTTCTTAGACCACCCCGTGCCTGCCGATCGTGTCTCGCATCTGCTGGGATACGCGGAGCTCGATCGACCGAGCGCAAGCGTCTTAGTAGCCCGAGCCGCGCACGACGAACTCGAAGGCCGTTATTCGTACGCGCGCTCCGAACTGCAACTCGCCGCGGCGCTCGATCCGAGCGCGCAAGCCAATGAACTCACCCAGAGCGCCAACTACGCCCTGCGCAGCGCGGGTGCGCTCGCTGCGCCGGACAGCCGCCTTTCCGCGCCGATCATCACGCCGGCCGATCCAAAACGGATCGCCGCCGCAGCTGCGCTCGTCGCCGCTCAACGTGCTGCCGACGCGGCGCTTCCCGACATCAAGAAGCAAGCCGGCGACGGAGATCAGGAACTCAACTCGGTCGAGCAGCAGCTGCAACGACTTTCCAATGCCGTCGGTGCGTTCCGGCTCGACGATACTCAGGCGAGCCCCGCGGCCTCGGCGCCGCCGGCCGCCGGATCGCCGCCCGGCGGGCCGCCGCCCGTGCTTGTCTCGCTCAACCGCGACTTATCAGCGGTCGGGAACCTCACATCGGACGTCTTCGGATCAGCGCCTGGTCTCGTCGCAGGCAATCAGCAGCAATTGAACGATATGCTCGCGCCCTTGCACGAACCGGACTCGCTGACGCCGTCATACGCCAGTCTCCTGCAGTACTATCCGGCGATGACGACCGGTCTTTCGTCATCGACGACTGCGCTCGTGCAATCCGTGAGCGATAGCCGGGCTGCGGTCGCACAACTCGAGAATTCGCTCATCGGTTTGCGCAGCGTGATCGGGGACTATGCCCCGAACGGCCAGCCCGCCGCGTCGCCTTCTCCTCAGACACACGGCCAACGCGTGCCGCCGATCCTCGTGCAGCTGGCAAGCGCGGCAGCAAGCGCGCGAGTCGTCGCCGAGCGTGCCTCGGACGAGATGTACGCTGCGCAGACCGCCCAGCTATCCGCGCAACTGACGATGCTCGACCTTTTCTCATCCCCCGAGCGCTTCAACGCATATCGGTCGGCGGTCGCCTATCGCTTCCCAGGCGTCACCCTTCCAACGTACGCGGACGCGCTTGCCTCCGGTTTTTCTCCCGGCGATCTCGGCTGCGCGGCGTGGCTCGCCTTTGAGACGCAATCGTCGACCACGGCGGTCATGGGAAGCTTGCGAACATCCGCGGAGACCTGCGAAGCCGCTGCCGCCGACAAACATCTGCTGGCCGAATCCATGGAGATCGCCGAGGGACTCCTCTACGAGGATTACATCGAGGTGCCGCTCACCAAACCCGTCGGGACTTAGGGAGCGAACCGTCGCGGCGACAGGAAGTCGATGTTGAGACGCGGCGCTCTTTCGGCGAGCAGATCGGCGACGAGTTCGCCGACGACGCTCGCGAACTTGAAACCGTGACCGGAAAACCCGCCGGCGACGATCACCCGGTCGTCGTACGGGTGCGCGCCGATGGCGAAATGTTCATCCGGCGTGAGCGAGTACATGCACGCGCTGGCGCCGATGAATTCTCCCGCCGCTCCGGGCATCCAGGCATTGAGGGCGCGCGCGATCGGGTCCGTATCGTTCTTCGTCACAGTCCTATCAAGGTCGTCCGGCGCCGTGAACGGCCCGACCGAATGAAATGCGGCTTTCACTCCATCGCCGAGATCCGGTACGCCGTAGAGCGGATTTGGGAGTTCGGGTCGATCGAGCAGAAACGCGGGGCACCGATCGGGTGAGAAGCCCGGCGCATTCGGCCGAAACCACGCTTGGACGTTGCGTTGAACGCGCAGCGGCACGCCGGTTGCTTCGGCCATCAAAGAGAGCCACGGCCCCATCGTCAGCGCGATGCGCCGCGCGCTCACGTCGACACCGCCGCCCAAGCTCACTCGAAGCACCTGCGAACCCGAGCCGCTCCAGTCCACGACGTTGACGCCGAACCGCAGCTCGGCGCCCGCGTCGACAGCGGTTCCAAGAAACGCGTGCACCGCTCGCTCGGGAAAGACGACGCCGCCGGCGCGTTCGAAAACACCGACC
>DATGJI010000016.1 GCA_035295225.1 Candidatus Eremiobacteraceae bacterium
CGGTCTGCATCGGGTCGCGGGGACGCGTGGAGGCAACAGGCCGCGGCGTCATGATCACGATCGAGGCGGCGCTCGAGAAGATGGGCCGCACGATCAAAGGCGCGACGATAGCAGTGCAAGGATTCGGCAATGTCGGATCGATCTCAGCGAAGCTTCTGCACGAGCAAGGCGCCAAGGTGATCGCGATCAGCGATCAGTTCACCGGCATTCACAATAAAGACGGCATCGACATTCCCGCCGCG
Source organism: Candidatus Eremiobacteraceae bacterium (assembly GCA_035295225.1). Classification (NCBI taxonomy): domain Bacteria; kingdom Bacillati; phylum Vulcanimicrobiota; class Vulcanimicrobiia; order Candidatus Eremiobacterales; family Candidatus Eremiobacteraceae; species Candidatus Eremiobacteraceae bacterium. The sequence continues at coordinate 243 of DATGJI010000016.1, forward strand.
ATCGAGTTCGTCTCGAGCAAGAAGAACAAAAAGCGAAGCCTCGAGGGATTCACCGGCGGAACGGCGATCGGAAGCACGGCGGTCCTCGAACTTGCCTGCGACATACTCGTGCCGGCAGCGCTCGAAAATCAGATCACCGAAGACAATGCGAAACGGATCAAAGCGCATCTGATCGCGGAAGGTGCTAACGGACCGACGACCGCCGGCGCAAATGCGATCCTTGCCGACGGCGGCGTGACGATCATACCGGACATCTTGGCCAACGCCGGCGGCGTGACGGTATCGTACTTCGAGTGGGCGCAGAACAGAGCCGGCTACTATTGGCGCGAGCGTGAGGTCAACGAGCGCTTGCGCGACGTCCTGCGCGAGAACTTCGACGAAGTGTGGAACACCGCATCGAGTCACAAGACGACGTTACGCACGGCTGCGTACATGGTGGCGATCCGCCGCGTCGCCGAGGCCTACGAAGCGCGCGGTTTCTACGCGTGATCTCCTGAAGGGGCGATCTCCTGAAGGGGCCGACGCCAGTCGGCCCACGCTATCAATGCCTGGTGTCCGAAGGGGCCGACGCCAGTCGGCCCTGTGTTCCATGCGAAAATGGCGGTGCGGGGACGCAGTTGAACATCGGTGGATGATCGCACCCGACGGGGCGAAAGAACTCTCGATACTCCGCAACCCGCGTATGTTGCTCACGATGACGTCCGATGAGCAGAACGCCGCGCTAGACTATCTTGCCGCGACCCAGCACTGCCCCGCACACGCCTACTATGCCGTCCATCACGGTAAAGCGAAAGAGTATGTCCTTGAATCCACGATGCTTTCGCTGCAAGTCGAAACGCTTCGAGCGGCGTTCGCGGAATGGCCTAGCCTCCTGATCGAAGTCCTTGCGTTGTCGTTGGAGGCGCGCACCGGCACGCCCACCACGAGATGGCTTGGTCTGTGGGGCAACATCGCGGATCAGGAAGCTGTACGGCGTGCTCGCCCCGCGCTGGTGCGGCTTGCGGCCGAGGCGGACACGCGAGATGAAAACATGAGCGCCTATGTGGCAAAGACGAAGGCTAACCGCGACGGATTGCCGCCTCCGGCCAACGCGGCTGTATGGGAGGCAGCACGTTGCATCAAGCGGGCTTGTATATGGATGTTATCGCGGCAGCCCGACTCCGAAATTCGCGACCTTCTCGAAAAACTGAGCGAGCCGGCCGTGTTCAACGATGGGCCTCAGAACTCTGCTGCCCTCTGGGCATTGGCACGATCCGCCGACACAGACGCGGTCGAGCGGCTGCGACGAATGCTGAAGCGGCCGCTGTTCGGCCATCGCCGGAAGCTTTTGCGGGAATATATCTCGTCGATCGAGCTCGCGCTTGGAAATGCAGGGAGCGAGGATCCGCAAGCGATCCCGCGTTTGCGGAAACTGGCCGGGTCCGGATACGTCGTGGCGGAATCAATTGCGAACGCCTTTTCTGGGCTGGCATCACGACCTCAGGACCAGCGCACGCTTTGTGACCTTCTATCGGGCGCCGAAGGTCCTAGACCGTCGAAGCGCTGGGAAGCAAACTGGCGACGGCTTCGCGGTGAAACGCTCGATCCACAGATTCGTCAGACGCTGCTCGGCGTTGTCCGCGCGTACAACGAAATCACGCTGGTCAAGCCTGTGCTCAGTACGGCGGAGTACGAAGCGCAGGCATATTTCTACAAGACCGGCGCGGAGCAGCCCGGTAACCCCGCCGCGCGCGACATCGCCAAGCGAGAGCGCGAGCGGAAGCGACTGCACGGCATCGGCACCGCGAACGGCAGCGAGATAAACGACTGTATCGAGAATATGGCTCGGGGTGCTCACTGGGCTCTTGCCGGTTGTGATGACGAAGAGACTTGCGATCTGTGGGGCAACACGGTGATCGCATGGGCAAAAATGGGGGATCCGAATCCCGCCGCCGCATCAGCAGCGATTCATGCGATGGGTTCGGCCCCGAGCGAGCGTATCCTGATACGCCTGCAAGAATTGCGCGCTCGCGTCACGCACAAGAACCTCGCAAAAAGGATTGAATCAGCGTTTGAAGCGGTCGCGCGCAATCAAGGAATAAGCGCGGATGAGCTCGCCGACCGTCTGGTTCCCACTCACGGACTGGACGAAGGCGGTCTCAAGATGTGGGCCATCGGCGATTGGTCCATATCGCTTCTCCTCGCCGACGATGGTGGCGTGCGCACCGTGTTCCGGAACTCGACCGGGAAGGTCGTTCGATCGCTGCCGCGTGCCCTTGCGAGGGCGAATGGGGACGCTGTTTTGGAAGTGCGCACAGAGCGAAAACGGCTTGCGAGCACCGTTTCGCTTCAACGCGCCCGGTTCGAGCGTGCGATGGTAGATAGGCGTACGTGGTCGGCAGAATCGTGGCGCCGCAACGTGATGAGGCATCCCGTCCTCGCAAACCTCGCACGACGGCTTGTTTGGAAAATCGATCATGGCGCGACGACGGTAGGGACCGGCCTTCCAGATTCCGAGGAGACCGTAGCCGCCGTTGACGGCGTATCACTAAAAGTGGGGGCGGACAACGCGCTTACGTTAGTCCATCCGGTTGAGTTGAGTTACGATGTGCAATCGGATTGGCAACATCGAATCGTGCATTTGAAAGTCGTGCAGCCTTTCAAACAGATCTTCCGCGAGACGTACTATCCGACTTCCGCCGAGCGCGACGAAAGCTCTCTTATCCGATATCGAGGACATATCGTGCCGCTACAAGTACTGCGCGCCCTGACTTCTGCGCGCGGTTGGAGCGGCGGTCTCGGGCTTGCAGGATTCGATGGCTCCGGACTAGGGTCGCGACGATTCGCCGCGTTCGGCGCCGAAGCATCGCTCAGCCATGATGGGCCAACCGATGAAGCGAGCGGGCGACTCGAAATCCTAGAGTTTCATCGCCTTGTTTCGCATGAAGTAAAGACCGTAACTGGTCGCCTTGGTCCCAAGATGCGGCTCGGCGACGTGCCGCCGGTCGTGTTTTCCGAAGCTGTTCGCGATATCGATCTCGTGGCCAGCGTAGGAAGCGTCGGCGTCGGAGAGCTTGGCATCACTTCGCTAACCGAGCCGCTGGCGACGGCGTTCGGCATCACACGAGCGCCTGCGATTGCCGCGCTGATGCCGTCGCTTGGATTGAAAGACCGCGTCGACATCGCCGGGTGCTACGCGATCGTCGACGGCCGCTTCAGGATACATTTGGGAACCGGCGTCATCGCTCACGGCCCATCCGGCCAAGCGGTCAAGATCAAGCTCGGCAATCGAATCGCCCGCGACATTCGATTGCCTTTCGAAGATCGCGATGACGCCATCACGATATTGCTAAATCTGATCATAGAACTATCGCACCATGGCTGACCGAAGGGATGAAGGCGCGAGCGACGTCGAATTCTCGGGCGACGAGTTTGGCGATGATACGTTCGTTCTTCGCTTCTCGAAGTCTACGACAACGGTACGTGACCTCGTCGTGCGATCCGTGGAATCGTTCGTGCGCCGACAAATAGAGACCGGGGCCGCCGTGGCGTCAACATCAACGCGGACAAATTCGCCGATCACGGCAAGTCAGATCGCCGCGCAAGCCGCCCAGGGTGCTGTGGCTGCCCGCGGCGGACCGAGAAGGATCGACAAGGCTAAAGAAGTCGCAAAAGCCCTGAGGGCGTTGCGCGAGAGGCGCATTCGTGTGTTCGTCGACAGTCGAGAACAGCTAGCGCTCGATAGCGAGGTTAGCTTGCTGCCTTGGACCAAAGTCGTTTTTGTGCGCGCCCTTCGCAGCGAATAAAGAGCTACCGTTTGGCGCCGTATCGCGCCTCGAGGTACGGGATGATCCGGTCATCGTCGTCGATGACCACGTCGCCGTCTACCAGCACGGGCACCTCGGGCTGACCTGAGACGGCGATCACTTCGCGCCGATCTCTGTGAGGAATCGGCACCTCGACCCCTTCATATGCGAGCCCGAGCTCGTCGAGTTTGCGCATCACCCGGATGCAGTATCCGCACCAGTCCGCCTTGTACAATTTCAGTTTGGGGCGCGAAGCGTCGATCACCCTACAGGTGTTCTTCCTGGCGGCACAAGCCCATGCTTCCCGCCAAAGGCGCGGGTGCCTTATGAGTGGAAGAAAAGGCGGGCAGCCAGATTTGGCCGGCCCAGTCTCCGGGGCAGTCGCATGTTCGAACAGATTCCGGCATCCAGCGAATCCCTGATTGAGAAACCTCGCATACGGAAACGTGTGCTTTTTGGACTCGCGGTCTTCATCATCGGGTCGAGCCTCCTCCACATCTCCTTTGGAACGTCCGTCGCGGCGATGTCGTCCTACTGGCGAAATGTCGGTCCTTCGGACAAAGACGGAGTATCGGTCATCACGCTCTCGCGCTCGGCACACGATCCGTTCGAAAAGCCGACGCCGACGCCGACCCCGACGCCCATCATCGTCAAGCGGACCGCGTTGAATGTAGCGATGCTGAAGTATCTCGAGCTCGGCGCGGAACAGCGGGTCGCTCGGCTCCACAGATTAGCGCACAAAGTGGCGCAGATCTCGCTCGATAAGCCGGCGAAGTTCAGACCGGCCGCCGAGACCGCACCGCGAGTCGCCGCGACTGAGATGCCGAACGGCCAATCGCATTCGGCGACGTCTGCAGCGGCGTACACGGGCGGTACTGGCGATGAACTCGCCAATAACGTGGTCTGGGGCGACGACAATCCTGCGCGCGTCGTGCGCGAAGCGCCGCTGCCGGCAGGACTGCCGGAGACGGCCAGGCCGGCGAGGGTGGATGTCGAGATCGGTCCGGATTCGCAGATCATCGGCGTGACTCTGGTGCAATCATCGGGCAACCCCGATTTTGATGCAGCAGCTCTGGCGGCGGCGAAGCAGTCTGCGTACACGGCAGCAACACTCAACGGTCTGCCGGTCCACGGCGACTGCTTGCTCGAATTCCCGAACAGCACCTCAAGCCCGGCGTAGTCATGGACGGTGACGCCGCTCGCCGCGACGCGAAATCGCGCGTCGTCGCGCGCGCGCTCGAACTTGGATTCGATCTTATCGGAGTTGCGGCCGCCGAACCGTTTGCGCAGACGCGATCCGTCTTCGAGCGCCGAGCAGCGGAGGGAATGCTCGGCCAGTGGCGATTCCCGCCGGAAAAGATCGCTCGGCACACGGATCCGTCGCAAGTGCTCGCCGGCGCACGCAGCATCGTCTGCACCGCGATGGCCTACGCGACGGCCGACGTGCCGCACGATCCATATGCTCCAGGCTTACGCGGTGCGGTGTCGCGCCATTCGTGGGGAGACGATTATCATCGCGTCATCGGCGGCAAATTGCGCCAGCTCGCAACGTGGATCCAATCGGAATTCAGCGGTGAAACCGCTCTCGCGTGCGTGGATACCGGACCGCTCGTAGACCGCGCCGCCGCGGTGCGCGCCGGGTTGGGCTGGTACGGCAAGAATGCAAATGTCCTCACCCGCGAGCACGGTTCGTGGGTTTTGCTCGGCGAGTTGATCACGACGCTCGACCTTCTGCCCGACGAACCGCTTGCGAAGAACTGCGGCGAGTGCCGCGTTTGTATCGATCGCTGCCCGACCGGCGCGATCGGTGCCGACGGGGCGATCGACGCGCGCCGCTGCATCTCAGATCTAACGCAGCTCAAGACGCCGATTCCGATCGAGTTCCGCGCTCAGATCGGCAACCGCATCTGGGGCTGCGACGATTGTCAGACTTTCTGCCCGGTGAACGAACGCAAAGAGCGCGGCGCCGATTGCATGCGCGGAACGTTCGCGCCGCTGCCCGAGATCGGAACATCCGTCGATTTGCCGAGCGTCCTTTTGATGACGAAGAGCCGCTATAAGAAATGGTTCAAACCGACGTCGATGGCGTGGCGCGGCAAGGCGGTCCTGCAGCGAAATGCAGCGGTCGCGCTCGGCAACTCGCGCGACGCGCGTGCCGTCGAGCCGCTGATCCAAGCGCTCTCCGATCGAAAACCGATCGTTCGAGGACACGCTGCTTGGTCTCTCGGTCAGCTCGGCCCAGGCTTGAACGGCGATGAGACACGCGTTGCGTTACGCGAGCTCTTGGAGCGAGAACACGATGCATGGGTGCGCAGTGAGGCGGAAGCGGCGCTCGCGCGCCTTGGCGCGCCGGGTGCGGTCGTTACGGAGCGCTAGAGCGCAACCGCGACATGTGGGTCGTTCAGAACAGATTTCAGCACCACGTCGGCGAAACGCAGCGCCGTGTCTCCCGAATTCCCCGCTGCTATCGATCGCGACTCCAGCACGCTGAACTCGTCTGAGCAATACCAAGCCGGACCGCGTGCTTGCGTCGCGACGGCATGCGGCGAATGCGGTCCAAGTCCGAACGCGCTTCGCGCGAGCAGCCCGATATCCGCGCGCGGGGGCAGGGCAAGCAACCTGCGCTGCGCGCCAAGCCAAGCGTCATCGCAGCGCGACCACCGGACGCCGGCCTGAGCGCAGACGTTCTCGCACGCCCCGAGAACAGCTCCGCGGGTCGCGTCGATAAGTCCGCCGAGCCGCGCTTGCTGCCCGACGCCAATCGCGGGGTCCGCTGACAGCTTCGCACAGAAAACGCTCACCGGATCGCCCGCGTGCAAAAACGAGATGCGCAACGCGCTTGCCCCAGCGCCGATCTGGCCCAATGCGAATCGATCGGTCGAATCGACGGCGATATCCGAGCGCCACAGAACGGCGACCGTCTCGCCGTCCGCCGCAGCTGTCGTCATCGAAGTTGATCGCATGCCGCGAGCGCCGGCGAAAGCGGCGATAGCGGATGCCGTCGCATCGGTCACGGCGACGATGTCCGGCGCCAACGCCATCAACGATGCGAGCGATGAATCGTCGAGCGAAACGCCGTTCAGCGTGAGCACCCGCAAGTGGTTCATTGCGACGGCGTTTATGAACGGTAGGGAAAGGACCTTGTGGATAAAAAGCCTATCGGCATGGATTTAGGCGCGCTCGAAATCACATGGTGCGGACACTCGACGTTCGCCTTTAAGCTGCCTTCGGGCAAGCGAGCGATCGTGGATCCGTGGCTCGAACAGAATCCGGCATGTCCGCCGCGGCTCAAGCGGCAAGAATCCGTCGACGCCATATTCATCACGCACGCGCACTCAGATCATATGGGCGACGTCGTCGCGCTAGCGAAGCGTCACAAGAGCACGTGCGTCGGCATCGTCGAGACCTGTGCGTGGCTGGGAAAACAGGGCGTCGCCGAGACGATCGGCATGAACAAGGGCGGCACGGTCGAGACGGCCGGCATCAAGGCCACCATGACGCACGCTACGCATAGTTGCGGCATCGGCGACGGCGATGCCGTGGTATACGGCGGCGAAGCAGCGGGTTACGTGCTGACGTTCGAAAACGGAATTCGGATCTACCACGCCGGGGACACCGCCGCGACGATGGACATGAAGATCATCGGTGACATCTACAAACCCGATATCGCCCTGCTGCCGATCGGCGGTCACTACACGATGGATCCGCAGCAGGCCGCTTACGCCATCCGGTTGATCGGCGTGAAGTTCGTCATCCCGATGCACTTTGGGACTTTTCCGATACTCACCGGCACTCCCGAAGAACTCCGCAGGCAAACCTCGGATATCGCGGGTCTGCGCATCATCGAAATGGCGCCGGGCCAGACCCTCACGGGCCAACTGAAAATAGTCTAATGTAGGGCGGATCGTTACGATCCGCCGGCGGACCATTAAGGTCCGCCCTACAAGGCGCCGGCGGACCATAAAGGTCCGCCCAACAGATTACGTCGTCGGGGTTACGTCGTCTTCACCACGATCTTGCCGATCAGCCGACCGGTGGAATCCGCGCGATCCGCGCAGTTGCTCAGATGGCGGTAGATCTCGCGCAGTTTGAGCGCGCGGTGCAAGTCTTCGGCATCGAAAAGCGTGCAGATCACATCCCGGTAGATATTCTCCACTAAACTCTCGGCGTGCATCACGGCGCGTCCGGCGTCCGACGCTTGAACCGGATCGTCGGTGAGGGCATCGATGCCGCGGTCGACGTCGCGCGCCGCCTGAGCGAGGATTTTCGCCATTTCGATCATCTGCGGGGTCGGCGTCACGCGCATCAGCCCGATCTCGCGCGATGCGTTGTTCAGATAAACGACCATGTCGTCTATCGCTTCGGTGAGACCGTAGAGATCCTGGCGATCGATCGGCGTGACGAAAGTGTCCTTGAGCGCCTCGGTCATGCGCATGACGAGTTCGTCGCTGCGATGTTCGAGCATGTCGATCACTTCGGGCAGCGAGGAATCACCGCCCGCGACAAAGCGCACCAGCAGCTCGGCGACTTCGCACAACACGCGCGTGTGCTCGCGCAATAATCGGAAAAACCTGTCGCCATGCGCCGAGCCGAACAGATTGGTCAACCACATCGCGTCTATCCTCGGAACAGCAAGTTTGCCAGCGCGGTGGCCGCGGCGCCGGCGCCGATGGCGATCGGAGCGGTGAAAAACCAGGAGACCACGATCTTCGCGGCCGTCCGCACGTGCAGCGCTCGCAGATTCGCGCTCGCGCCGACGCCGACGATGGCGCTCGCCGTCGTCTGCGTCGTGCTGACCGGCCCGCCGACCGCCGCGGCGCCCAACACGGTCGCGGCAGCAGCGAACTGAAATGCGAGCGCGTGCTGCGGTCGGATAGAGAAAAGACGATTACCCATCGTCTTCGCGATTCGCAATCCGCCCAGCGCCATCCCCGCGGCGAACGAAAGCGCGGTGAGCGCGATCACCCAGAACGGAACGACGAATGACGACGCCCCGCCCGCGACGACGGCTGCCGCGGCAAGAAGTCCGACTGTCTTCTCGGCGTCATTCGCGCCGTAGCCGAGAGCTTGCAACGCGACTCCCGCGTACTGCAGGCGCATCACGCGGTCTCCGGCTTTGCGTGAAAGCGGCGCGAGGAGCGCGACCAGGAGTGCATAGACGAACGCACCTGCCGCGAATCCGACTACCGGCGATGCGACCAATGCGATCGCGACTTTCTCGACGCCGCCCCAATGCACGACCTGGAGGCCCGGTCCTGCCCACAGCGAGCCGATCATAGCGCCGACCAAAGCGACCGAGCCGCTCGTCGGTACACGCGCGATGTACGCGACGGCTTGCGCACCGATCGCGCCGATCATGCCGGCGCCGAGCAGCACCGGCCCGAGGCGCGAGTAGTCAGCGATGCCCGTACCGATCGTCGAAGCGACAGCCGTGCCGAAGAGCAGCGGTCCAGCGAACACTCCGATCGTGATGATCACAATGGCGCGCGTCACCGGAATGGTGCGGCTCGCCGCGGCCGCGGCGATGAGATTGCCGCCGTCGGTCGCGCCGGTGATCGCGGTGTACGTCACCGCGAGCACGATAAGGAAGACGAGCGCTAGCGGATGCGTGGGGTGAGTCCGTTCACTAGAGTATGCGTTTGCCCAAGAGGGAGCAGATGAGGCCGGCGGCAAGACGGGCTGTCGCGTTGTGGTCGTCGAGGATCGGGTTGACTTCGGTGAGCTCCATCGAGTGCGCGACGCCGCTCTCTGCGAGCATCTCCATCGCAAGGTGCGCCTCGCGATACGTGAGGCCGCCCGGTACCGGCGTTCCCGTCCCCGGTGCGAACGACGCATCGACCGCATCGATGTCGAGGCTGATGTGCGCACTTGCCGGACCGCGACCCGCAGTCTGAATAGCGCGGTTGATCAGTTCTGCCATGCCGTACCGGTCGACATCCGTCATCGTGAACGCGACCATACCGCGTTCGCGGATCACCTGACGCTCGCGTTCGTCCAAATCGCGCAGCCCGATGAAGACCGTGCGTTTCGGATCGACCGCCGGCGTATGAAACTGAGCCGGCGGGAAGATATCCGGCGCGTCACCCATCGCTGAGGCAAGTGACATGCCGTGCAGATTGCCGGTGGGCGTCGACGCGGGCGAATTCAGATCGGCATGCGCGTCGATCCAGATGAGCCCCTGAGCGCCGACAACGCGGGCGGTTCCTGCGAGCGCGCCCGTCGCCAGTGAGTGGTCGCCGCCCAAGACAATCGGGAATGCTCCGTCTCGCAGCGACGCCTCGACCGCATCGGCGGTATTGGCGCACGCGGTGCGGACTACGTCGACGTATCGCGGCATGCCAAGTCCGCCCGGTTCTTCATGGGTGGCGCGCGGAACCCCGACGTCCCCGCGGTCGCGCACCTCGCAGCCGAGCGCCTCGAGCTGTTCTTTCAGTTTCGCTGCCCGAAGCGCGTCCGGACCGAGACGCACGCCGCGCCGGCCGGCACCGAGGTCGATCGGAACGCCGATAAGATCGATGCGTTTAGCGCGCCGCTCAGTCATCGCCTACGACTCCTATGCACAGCCTGTGGATAATGCGAATGCATTTTCGTATTGCGCCGAACGGAAGAATATTCCGCCTTTTCCCCAGTTTTTCGGCAGGCGAGGAACCGGTCGAAAAGCCAAAAACCCGAGCGTAAGACGGAAGAATCGCGTTCGGAACCCTTTGCAACCGACGTCTTCTGATATTGGAGCATTCGATGTTCAAGAAGGTCACGCCGCTCGCGGCGCTCATGCTCGCGGCGATTTCTCTTTTCGTCAGCGGTGCACCGGCACGTGCCGCCGCGACCGCATCCATCAGCGGCACCGTCGTCAACGAGTCGACCGGAGCGGCCATCAGCGGCGCAAAAGTCACGATGCTCGCCAACGGCGGATCGCAGAGCGCCACGACGGACAAGATGGGCAAATTCGCGTTCACCGGATTGACGCCCGGCACGTACGAGCTGAGAGCCTCGGCGTTGCAATATGTGGCGTACGACACGTCGCCGTTCTCGCTGGCAGACGGGCAGCAGTTCCAATTGGCGGTCTTTCTGCAGCCGGCCAGCGGCAATGCGATCACGTCGCTCGGGCACGTCATCGCGCTCGGTCACACCGCGTTGAACCATTCATCGTCTGCCGTGAATACCATCGTCGCCTCGACGCTTCAGGCGAAAGGCATAACGCAGATCCAGAACGGTCTGCAACAGCTCCCTGGGATCACGATTCAGCACTTCAATAACGGCGCGCCCGGCAACGTTGCGACCCTTACTATCCGCGGTGCAGGCGGCTTCGCGGGCGGCGCAAACACCGGCTATGAAGTTCTGGTCTTGCAAGATGGCGAGCCGCTTCGCAATGGCCAATACGGCGACTTTGATCTATCCACGCTCACGCCGGCGATCTACCAACGCGTCGAGGTTGTGAAAGGCGTGGGCGGTACGTCGCTCTTCGGCGCCAACACGATCGGCGGCACGGTGAACCTTGTGACGCGCGATCCTCAAGCTACCGAGGGCGGCGAACTGATCTACGCTGTCAGCGGCTTCGGCACTCAAGATGTCAACCTATCAGAGACCAACACCGTGGGCCGCGTTGGTTACTTGCTGGACCTCCATCAGTTTGGGACCAACGGCTACATTCCGCCGAGTTACGTCGTGGACTATGGAAGCGGTCAAATATCGAATCCAACTCTCTACTTCGGGCTCAAGTCGCTTCTCGGAAAGGTCAAGTATCAATTCTCGCCGTCGACGTACGGCGTGATCTCAGCGACCGACGAGTCCGACATCCGCGATCAGTCCGGATTGCAATCGCAGCCGAACGGCTTTATCGCCGGATCAGGATTTCCGTCGTTCTTTGGATTCCCGGGCAACTACGTTACCAATATCCAGCCGAAGTACGCCTTCGATCTCCACACGGCCCTTGCAGGCGGAAGTCTGGAACTCCGCACGTATCACCAACTTCTCTACCGAATCGTGGATGGAGAGAACGGCGCGACTCCCGCCGGTGGATGCTGCTACATCGAAACGGAATCCGACCGGCTGACCGGCGACCTCGCGATTTGGAACAAGGAGATGGGAAACAGCACGCTCACCATCGCGGCGGGCGGAAATGGCGACTATTTCAACTATGGAAGCCTGTTCAATTTCGACACGTTCACGCCGTCGACGCACATCCTTTTCACGCCGTCAGATTGCCGCAACTCGGGTAACTGCCAGGCCACTCAGATCGAGCGTACTATATTGGTGCGCGACGATGATGCGATCGGCTCGAAGTTCGACCTCACCGCAGCAGGCTATTACAGCGACTACAACACGCTGAACGTGAAGAGATTTGATCCGCGTGTGGGTATCGTGAACAAGCCGGATAGCAACACCGTGGTACGAGCTTCCGTTGGCACCGGCTTTGCTGCACCGCGTCTCTCGGACCTACAGGCATTTCTCAACACCAGCCACTTCAGCGCCAGCCTCTTCTCCGGATGCCCGCAAACCGAACCGGCGTGCGCCGCATCAGCGGGTAACCCAAACGTCAGCTCGGAGACCGCACTCGGTTTCGACGTCGGATACGAGAAGTTGTTCGGGAGCGACGGGCATTTCAACATCGATCTGTATCGGAGTCTGTTGCACAACCACATCTTCTTCGGCTTCGAACCAGCCCCGCCGGGCACACCGACGTTTGACAACGGAACTCCGATTCTGTATCTTGAGCGACCAATCAATATCGCTGGAACGACGTACACCGGCATCGAAACGGATGCTACTATTCCACTTGGTGACCGATTTGATTTCAACCCATACTACAATATACAATCCGCATACCCGACCGACGTGCCGCTGTCGACGCAACAGACATTGGGCAACGTCGTCGACAATCAGCAGTATCAGGGAGTGCCGCTCCACAAGTACGGGTGGTCCGTCGATTTCCATACACTGCCGCACACGACGACCGCAAGCATCGGGGCCGACTACTTCGCAAAGAATAACAACTTCAATACAGTACCGTTCTGGTCGTACAACGCATCGTTCAGCATGCCGGTCGGCGATAGCGAACTCCATATCGGTTGGGTCAACATCTTCAATACGCAGGCCGGACTGTGGTCGGTTTACCAAAGCGGCGTGCCATATCCGGGAGCAAGCGGCTGCACCGCGTTTGGTCCATGCGCAACCGGCAATCTGTATAAGACGACGCTGTTCCAACAAGCGCCGCACATGCTAACGGTTACATTTGACCACAGGTGGGGTTCGCTCCACTAGTCACGGGCTTTACCCGGGAAGGCGAGCCTTCGAACGGCGGCGTAGGTCCCGCGCGGGACCATCGCCGTCGTCCGGAGGCTTTTCACATGCGGCGTCTGTTCATGTTGGCGGCTGTGGCCGCGCTCATCGCGGGCTGTTCGAGTGGTGGCAGCGGGTCATCCGGTGCAAACCAGACGAACGGCGCCAAACCGTCGCTCAAACTCGCTATGGTCACCGACGTCGGCGGTCTGGGTGACAAGTCGTTCAACGACTCCGCAAATCGCGGGCTTCAGTGGGCCAAGACTCAGCTCGACGCACGGGTGACCGTCCTGCAGTCGCGCTCGGTGACGGATTACGAACCGAATCTTTCGACGCTCGCCGATCAGGGCAACGATTTGATCTTCGCGATCGGTTTCCTGATGCACGATTCGCTCAACGACGTCGCGCCGCGGTATCCGGCCACACACTTCGCCATCATCGACTCGGTCGTCGACCAGCCCAACGTCACGTCCATCACGTTCAAAGAGGAAGAGAGCTCCTTTCTCGCGGGCGTGATCGCTGGGCTCGCGACGAAGAAGAACGTCGTGGCATTTCTCGGCGGCATCGAGTCGCCGTTGATCGAAAAATTTCAGGCAGGTTTCGCCGCCGGCGTGGAATCGGTGAATCCCCACGCGACGATGCTCGTGAAATACACGGGCTCGTTCGACGACGTCGCCAGCGGCAAAGAATACACGAGCGTGCTCTACGATCAGGGCGCGGATATCGTGTACGCGGCTGCGGGCAAATGCGGGCTCGGCGCCATTGACGAGGCCCAAGCGCGGCCGTCGGGTTACTATGTTATCGGCGTTGATTCAGACCAAGACGCCATCGCGCCCGGCAAAGTGCTCACGAGCGCGCTGAAGCACGTGGATCACGCAGTGCTCGCTCTAGCAGCCGACGCTTCGCGTGGAGCCTATCCGCGCGGAACCCTCGTCTTCGGCCTAAAGGAGGGCGGAGTCGGCCTCACCGAGATGAAGTACACGCGCCGTTTTCTGCCGGCAGGTGCGCTCGCAACGGAGAAGGCCTACGAGAAGATGATCATCGCCCGTAAACTTGTCGTGCCGTCGACGCTGGTCCAACTGAAGGCGTTCGTCCCGGTGCACCCGGCCGCAACGAAGTGATCCAAGGCGGCCCGGCCGCTCCACCGCCCGCGCTGTCGGCTCACGGCGTCACCAAGCGCTTCGGCGCGCTCGTCGCAAACGATTCAGTGGATTTCGACGTGCGCTTCGGGGAAGTCCATGCGTTGATCGGCGAGAACGGCGCAGGCAAGAGCACGCTGATGAACGTGCTGTACGGTGTGCTTCGCCCCGATGGCGGATCCATACAGGTTGAAGGCAAGGACGTCGCGTTCGGATCGTGCTCCGATGCGATGCGCGCCGGCATCGGCATGGTCTTCCAGCACTTCTTGCTCATCGAACGCTTCACCGTCGCCGAAAACGTCCTGCTAGGACGCGAACGCACGCACGGCGGGTTCACCGACCGGCGTGCGGCCGAAGCCGAGGTCAGAGAACTTTCGGCGCGATACAAGTTCGGCCTCGATCCGAAGGCGCGCGTCGAAGCGCTCAACGTCGGCGCGCGTCAGCAGGTCGAGCTGCTCAAGGTCCTCGAGCGCGATGCACGCATCGTCATCCTCGACGAACCGACCGCTGCGCTTGCGCCCGCGGAAGCGTCTGCGCTCTTCGATATCGTGAGACGCTTGCGTTCAGAGGGCCGAGCGGTCATCCTCATCGCCCACAAGCTGAAGGAAGTCTTAGCGCTCGCAGACCGCGTCACGGTTCTGCGGCGCGGCAAGGTCTCGGGGTCGCTGCCTATCGACCGCGCCGACGCCGCAACGCTTGCCACGCTGATGGTCGGTAAAGTCGTCGACTTGGATGCGCGCGAGCCGCGCCGCACGGCGCCGGGCGACATTGCGCTCGCAGTTCGCGGCCTCAACGTGCTGAATGACGATCGTCGGCCGGCCGTCCGCGGCGTGAGCCTTGACGTTCGTGCCGGAGAGATCCTGGGGATCGCCGGTGTCGAGGGCAACGGCCAGACCGAATTCGCAGAAGCACTGTACGGACTTCGGTCGCTCTCAAGCGGAAGCGTGACATTTGCGGGGCGCGACGTGTCACGGCTCTCCGCACGAGCGCGAAGGGTCGCGGGCATCCGCTACGTTCCGGCGGACCGGCAGCGCGAAGGGCTCGTGCTCGACTTCGATACCGCCGAAAATGCGTTGCTCGGAGACCAGCGGCGCACGAGTCGCGGCATGCGTCTCAACCTTTCGCTCGGGCGAAGTGCGGCACGCGAGATCGACGCGCGCTATGCGCTGGCGGGATTCGACCTGGCAAAGCCGGCAGGCGCATATTCCGGCGGCACGCAGCAGAAACTGATCGTCGGCCGCGAGATGACCGACGACACGCGGCTGTTGATCTGCGTGGCCCCTACCCGCGGCGTCGATATCGGCGCCGCGGCGATCATCCATCGAAGGCTGCGCGACGTCCGCGACAGCGGAGCGAGCATCGTGCTGATCTCGTTCGACCTCGATGAGATCCGCGCGCTCTCCGACCGCATCGTCGTCTTCAGCGAAGGCCGGATCTCGGGCGAATTCGCAGCGGAGTCCGCGACCGACGCCCAGCTCGGCGCCTGCATGGCGGGAGTCGGTTCCGTTGCGTGATGCGCTGCGACACGCAGCCGGCCCGATAGGCGCGCTTGCGCTCGCGCTTCTCGTGTCGTCGTTTGTCATGCTCGCCTTCCACGCCAATCCGATCGATGCGTTCGGCGCTCTTGCGCGCGGTGCGTTCGGTTCGAAGCAAGGCTTAGCCGAAACGCTCGTCCAGACGACGGCGTTGCTTTTCGCAGGACTCGGCGTGGCCGTGGCGTTTCGCGCGGGCCTCTTCAACATCGGCGCCGAGGGGCAGCTCGTGGCAGGGGGCCTGTGCACGGCTGTCGCCGGAGCGGCGCTGCATCTTCCCGCGGTCGTCGAGATACCGTTATGTCTCGTCGCCGGCGCGATCGGCGGCGCGATCTGGGGCGGGATCGCCGGCGTCCTTCGCGCGCGATTCGGCGCAAGCGAAGTCATCACGACGATCATGCTCAACTACATTGCGTTTCTTGGGTCGAGCTATCTGGTCAGCGGTCCGCTGCGCGGTGACGTGAGCGCGCCGGAGACGGCGCCGATCGCCGCGACCGCGGTCATGGCGCCCATCTTCGCAAACACGCGGCTGACGGCGGCGTTGCCGCTCGCGCTCCTGCTCGCGCTGTTTCTCTGGTGGTGGCTCGGACGAACGGTCGCGGGCTACGAGCTGCGCGCGGTCGGCAAGTCAGAGCGTGCCGCGCGCTACGCGGGAGTAGACCCGCGCAGCGTCATCGAGCGCGCGATGCTCATGAGCGGCGCTCTTGCCGGGCTTGCCGGCGCGACTGAAGTCCTTGGCCTGCTGCACCGCTTCAACGCGGAACTGTCTCCCGGATATGGTTTCACCTCGATCGCCGTCGCGCTGCTCGGCGCGACCAATCCGATCGGCGTGATCCTGTCAGCCCTCTTCTTCGGCGCGCTGCAGAACGGCGCGCTCGCGATGCAATCGCTCGCCGGCGTGCCGAAAGACCTCATCGCGGTCGTCGAGGGTTTGGTGATACTCTTCGTGGCCGCGCGCAAGCTGCCGGTGGGCGTCAACCTGCTCGCGCGGCGTCCGGCGCGGATCGAAGGTGATGCGTGAGCGCGCCATGGCTTCTCGCGCTCGCGGTCGCAAAGGTGCTGCCCAAGAAGGCCACGCCGCTCATCTTCGCCACGCTCGGCGGCGTCATCTCGGAGAACGGCGGCATCGTCAACATCGCGCTCGAAGGCATCATGGCCGGCGGGGCGTTCGCAGCCGTGGTGGCATCGTACCGGACGCACGATGTCGCGCTGGCGATTTTCGTCGCCGTGCTGACCGGCATGGCGCTTGCCGCGGTGCTCGCGTATTTCGCGCTGGCGCAATCGGCGGATCAGATCGTCGTCGGCATGGCCATCAACATCTTCACGCTCGGCATGACGGCATATCTCGTCTCGACGGTCTTCGGGCAGCCCGGCGCGTCGCCTGAAGTTCCCGGTCTGAGGAACGAAGCGGTGCTGACGTGGATCGCGCTCGCGCTCGTGGTCGTCGTGCACATGCTGCTCTATCGCACCCGCGTCGGCATCCACCTCCGAGCCGTCGGCGAAGAGCCGCGCGCTGCCGCCACTGCCGGCATCAACGTCCTGGCCTACCGCTACGCGGCGACGATCGCGGGCGGTGCTCTCGCAGCGCTCGGTGGTGCGTACCTCTCGGTCGGCGAGACGCATCTCTATTCTGACGGCATGGTGGCCGGCCGGGGTTTCATCGCGCTGGCCGCCGTGATCTTCGGTAAGTGGACGCCGTTCGGAGCGGCCGGAGCCTGTGCGTTCTTCGCGCTCTTCTCAAGTCTGCAGATCGTCCTGCAGGGCGGCGCACTGCCCGCGCAATTCCTCGAGATGCTGCCGTATCTGCTGACGATCGTCGCGATCGCGGGCTTTATCGGGCGTGCCCGCCCGCCTGCTTCGGACGGCATACCGTACGAGCGCTGATCGTTAATGCGCGCGCCGCGCCCTGACGATACAATAGATATATGATGTGGCGTACCCTATCTGCCGCGTTGACATGCTGTCTGCTGCTCGCGGCCTCGAACATCCAGCCGGCGGCGATCGCAGATACGAACGACGCATGGCTTGGTACGCCGTTGACCGTACTCGAACCGGAGCTGGCGCGGCTTGCTTCGCTCTCGCCGGGCATCGTCGCTATCTCCGTCGCAGACTTGAGCGGCGGCCACGCGATAGCGATCAACGGCGACGTCAACCTGCCGGCCGCGAGCACGATCAAAATCCCCGTCATGGTCGAAGTGTTCAGGCAGATCGCGCAAGGGCGATTCAGCTTGGACACGACCGTCGCGCTCACGGATTCCGACCGCGATTCGGGATACGGCTCGTTGTGCGACGCGCCGTGGGGCAGCCGCTATACGGTCAACCAACTCGTCATGCTCATGATCACCGAAAGCGACAACACCGCCGCCAACATGCTGATCCGGCTCGTCGGCCGGCAGAACATCAATGCGACGATGGACGGCCTCGGGCTCACCCAGACGCGTTTGGGCGACAGCATACGATCCGACGGCGATATCCGCAGCCTGCGCACGACGTCGAATGAAATGATGCGGCTCCTCATCATGATCGCCGAGCGACGCATCATCACCGATGAGGCGTGCGATCGCATGCTCTCGATCTTGGCCGCGCAGCGTCACAACACGCTGATCCCAAAAGATCTCCCCAAGGGGCTTGCGATCGCGCACAAGACCGGAACGCTGCACGACACGCTCAACGATGTGGGGGTCGTCTACCTTGAAGGCGCGCCATATGTCATCTGCGCGTTCTCGACGCACCTCGAAGACCTCGACGACGGCGAACGCTTCATCCGGACGGCGTCAAAATTGACCTACCGGGCGTTCTTGACCGAATCTCCAACCGCTCGCTGATTTTGTCGGCCTCTTTATCGAACAACCGTGCGTGACTTCGGTCACGACCGGACGGACTAGGGCACGCGCCGCTTCTCAGCCAGGTCCAATTCAACGATAGTCATTCTATAGGACTCGTCGTGCGGCGTGTCACGATTGGGACGTGATGTCCGCCACGGCATGTATAAGGACGGATTGAGCACGCACGTCGCGGCGATAGACAAGCCACAAGTCGCGCACACCGAACGATGGCGCTTCGTCGCCACGCGCGCGTTTTACGTCCTGCTGGCAGCGTCCGGCGCCGCGCTGCTGCTCGCATTTCCACCGACGTTCGACACCCGTATCGGAACCGTGTTCGCGGTTATCATCGTGTCGGCGTTCGTCGTCTTCGCCGAACGATCGCAGACCGCTGCGGGTTCGACCGTAGCACCGCTGACCGCGATCATGGCCGCTTCGGCGGTCACGCTCGGGGCGTGGGCGATCGTCATCGGCGCGATCGCCGTCTCTACCATTCAGATCCGCAGACTCCGCGACGGCGACATCGCCCCGGCCGCAGCTCCTTTCGCGCTCGGATGTCAGATCGGTGCGGCGACGATAAGTTCCTATGCTATGCTTGCGATCTGGTCACTCTTCCGCGAGCTCATCGGGCGTTGGCCGATCGCTGAGCCTGCGATCTTCTTTGTCGGCGTCATCTGCGTCGGAATTGCGTGGCAATCGTCCACGAATATCCTCGTAGCGTTGGGCTCACGCATAATGGGATCTCGCTTTCCGGTTCTCGCGCTCGTTCGACCCGGCATCGTAGCGTCGCTTTATGCATACATGCTTGTTGCGATGTACAATTTTGGCGGAATACTGGCCACCGCCTTATTCTATATCGTCGTCGCACAAATAAATTTTGTTCAGCAGACGTTGGGCACATCGGTCAAGCTCTTGAAGCTTGAGCGCGCGCAAGAGCAAGCGACGACGCTCGCACGGGATCTCTCGCATCTCTTAGAAGCCGAGTCGGTTGAGTTCGGCCGAGAGGTCCGCAACATCGCGCAAAGCATGGCACGCAGTCTTTCGATGAGCCGGCGCGAGGTCTCCATGGTTGGGCTCGCCGCCGAACTGCACGAGATCGGAAAGTGCCGCATTCCATATCGCATGCGCACCAATCTCGGCCTCTCGGAGGCCGAGATAGCTCAATATATGTCGTATCCGCGGATCGGCGCAGTGATGGTCCGGAGTTCGGATGCGCTGCTGCCGCGCGAGATCGCCGATTGGATAGAGTTCCACCGAGAGCATTTCGACGGAGCGGGCGGACCGCGCGGGCTTCGCGGCGACGCGATACCGCTTGCGTCGCGAATCATCGCGATCTCACGCGCTTACGTCGCGATGCTTACGGGTTATGACGGAACTGAAATGGTGAACAAAGAGACAGCGCTCGCCCGCCTGAATGCAGGCGGAGGAGCGCTGTACGATCCGGGGTTAGTGGATCTGCTGGAAAGACTAGCTATGCAGGCCCGGGAAAATTCCCGTATCGAACGTGTGCATGAAGTGGCCGATGCTGGCTAGCACGCCGCCTAGGCTGTGGAGGACGTTGTACAAAACGCCACCGAGTTCGTGAAGATGCATGGCTGAAGGGCTCCTTCTTTTCGGTCTTGCTCGCGAGCTCGGGCGCGGCTGACGTCCTTTACTGACTCCGTCTCTCGAGATCGCCGGCCCACGGCGGTCTCGGGATTCGAGAGTCTCGGACCCGGCTGTCGCGAAATTCGACCGGTAGTCATACCGTTCGAATTTTGGGCAGCGTCAGTCCGGTTTCAACCGTCCTCGAAACTGTCTCCGAACGACTGCTGTCTAAACAGCAAGCGCTCGATGATGGTCCCCGCCTTCACAAGTGACCTCCATCACACCTTCTAGATTGATATCGTATCGTATGGACTGCTAAATTACCGTATCGTGGAAAGTTAAGGGGCCGGCTACATGCCGGCCCCTAGCTTTTGGCGGGGGAGGACGCTTACATCGGCCTTCCGGGGGAGCAAACCCTTAGACAGCCCCTGCTACAAGCGAGGGAAAGCACGGGGTGACCCACTGCCGGTACCGCGCGAGTTTGCCAAGCGAAACCTTCGCATAGAGATCGCCGAGGGCAGTCGAAATCGGTCCGATGGTGCCGTCGCCCACCTGCCGCCGATCGACTTCTATGACCGGTCCCACGCCGACGGCCGTGCCAGAGAAGAACAGCTCTTCGGCCGCATAGAGCTCGCTGCGGTCGATGCTTCGCTCAACCACTTCGATGTTCAATTCGTTGCGGCAGAGTTCGATGAGCGTGTCGCGCGTGATGCCTTCCAATATGCTGTCGGTCACTGGCGGCGTGATGACGCGCCCGCCGCGCACCATGAACAGGTTCTCGGCGCTTCCTTCAGATACGTGACCGTCGGACGACAGCAGTATCGCCTCATCGAAGCCGTTCTCAACCGCTTCCGTCTTTGCGAGCGCCGAGCTGACATAGACGCCGGTCAACTTCGCGCGAGCGGGCGCGCTGTTGTCGTCGATTCTCCGCCACGACGCAACGCCGACCTTCAATCCTTTGGAAGCATCGAAGTACGATTTGTGCGGCACCGCCACGATCGCGAAATCGCCTTTGACGTTGTGCAGCCGGACGCCGATCTCTTCGGACGATTTGAATGCGATAGGACGCACGTAGACGTCTTGGCGGTAGTCGTTGCGGCGCGCGAGCTCCACCGTGTGGCGGCAGAGCGCTTCGGTATCTTCGGGCAGCGCGAGCTTCAGCAGCTTCGCGGACGAGCGCATGCGATCGTAGTGCTCGGCGAGACGGAAGAAGAACAATTGATTATCCGCGGCGCTCCAATAGCCGCGGATGCCTTCAAAGCACCCGGTGCCGTAGTTGAGTCCGTGCGTGAGCAGGCCGACCCGCGCGTCGCCGTACGCCTTGAACTGACCGCCGTGGTAGATGATAACGCTGTCGAGATCCATTCGCTCGTACTCCTGCCTTCGCTATGTCTTGATAAAGCGGTTGACCGCTGCGATAAGTTCTTCGACCCGCTCGGGGCCGGTGTCGGGTTTGAGCGAGTCGCGCACGCAGCCTTCGACATGCTGTTGAAGCAACACCATGCCGAGGTTTTCCAACGCGGAGCGCGCGGACGCGATCTGCGTGAGGATGTCGATGCAGTACTCGTCCGACTCGACCATGCGCGCCAACCCTCGGACCTGACCCTCGATTTTGTGCAATCGCGAAACGAGAGCCGTTTTGTCTTTGGACGCCGGATTTTGCACGGGTGGTCCGCTCCTGGGCGGCGGGGGTATGCGCTGTGCCCGCTCGTCAATCGTACCCTTGCCCGCGCACGATGTAAAGAGCGAGCGGCTGTCCGCAAGGCCCGGGCTCATATAGGGGTATGGGGTATATTGTCGTGCAAAGGTCGAACGGCCTGCTCGCATCGGCCGCGCCGATCGCACAGGAGCGTACGCTTTGTCTCGCAAAGTAATTGGCTAGATGGAAGTCGAGCGCGCGCTGGCAGATCTCGCTGAAGTTCGAGACCGCCTCGCGAACTGTCAGCAGTTTCGCGGCTATTCAGGTCCCGCCGCAGCCTTCAGCGGGCTCTGCGCCGTAGGCGCCGGATTTGTGCAGCTCGTCCTCGCCCCGAATCCGCAAAGCGCGTCAGAGATCTACATTTACCTTTCGATCTGGTCGGCGTGTCTCGGCGTCGCGCTCGTCGTCAACTACGGCGCGCTGGCCGTCTGGTATGCGAGAACGGCCGGCCTGCAGGCGCGCAGCCAGACGCGCACCGCGGGCCTGAGCATCTTGCCGGCGGTCATCCTCGGCGCAGTATTGAGTGCTGCGCTCGCCTTTCACAACATGTATGCGATGCTCCCAGGCGTCTGGTATTCGTGTTACGCAGTCGGCCTGTTCGCATCGCGCTCCATGGTTCCGCAACCGGTGGTCTCGGCCGGCGCGCTTTTCGCCTGCCTCGGCGTCGCGTTGCTGCTCTCACCGTATCCCGCACTGCCGCTCTCGTGGTGGGTCATGCCGATCGGTTTCGGCGTCATCCAGACGTACATCGGCTACGTTCTCGCCCGCGAAGAGGAGTCTCGTCAAACAGCATGAGCGCCAGGAAAACCGCACGCAAATCGAACGCCGGCCAGCCGGCCGATGCGCCGTTTGCATACGCCGGACTGGAGAGGATCTTTCACGAGCGCGGCAGGCTTGCCGTTTGCACGTGCTTGATCGCGCATCCGGACGGCTTGAGTTTCACCGAACTGCAAGAATCGTGCGGGCTCACCGACGGCAATCTGAGCAGGCACCTGCATGCGCTTTCGGAGGTCGACATCGTCACGATCGCTCGTCACACGGGGTCCGGCCGGCCGACAAGCGTCTGCCGCATAACGAAGAGCGGCCGCGCTCGCTTTCTCGCATATGTGGATGAATTGGAGTCCGTCGTGCGCGACGTCCACGTGCGCGCCGAGGACTCGCAATCGACGACGCGAGGCCGCACGCTTCCGCGTCTGGTCACGACGTGACGATGATCATCAGAAAAATCGCTCCGGCGACTGCGATCGTACCCGATCAGCTGCCGCGTCACATCGCGATCATCATGGACGGAAATCGCCGATGGGCGCGCGAGCGCGGACTGCCGCTCGTCGAAGGCTATCGCAGGGGGATCATCTCGTTGCGCGAGGCGACGACCGCATGCAGCGATCTCGGCATCGAATACCTGACCGTCTACGGATTCTCGACGGAGAACTGGAAGCGCGACGACGCGGAACTCTCCGTGTTATTCGACTTGTGCTGCGCGTTCGCGCGTAACGAGCTTGCGGGATTGATTCGCGAAAACGTTCGCGTGCGTATCATCGGGCATCCCGAGGCGTTGCCGTCCGCCGCGCGCCGCGCGCTCGCGGACCTCGTCGAGAAGACCGCCGGCAACACCGGAACGGTTTTGAATCTTGCGGTCAACTACAGCGCCCGGTCGGAACTCGGCGATGCGGCGCGAGCGCTCGCACGCGACGTGGCCGCCGGATCGCTGGATCCCGGATCCATCGATGAGAATACCATCGGCTCGTATCTCCACACGCACGATCTGCCGGACCCTGACCTCCTCATCCGCCCCGGCGGCGAAGCGCGGCTGTCGAATTTCCTCCTCTATCAAGTCGCGTACACCGAGCTATGGATGACCGACGTCTACTGGCCCGACTTCACGCGCGAGACGCTGGCGCTTGCTGTCGCCGACTTCGGCCGGCGCGCGCGCCGCTTCGGCGGGGCGTAGCGGCCGCCACAAGTCCGAATCTGTATTGTACGCGGATCTCCACCTCCATAGCTGTGAGAGCGACGGCGAACTGTCGCCCAGCGCTCTCGTGGACGCGGTCTGCACCGAAGGCGTCTCTCTCCTTGCGCTCACCGATCACGACACGACCGCCGGTCATGCGGAAGCCCGAAGGCGATGTGCCGGCCTCGGCGTGACGTTCGTACCCGGCATCGAGATGACGACGTATGCGATGGACCGCGTGATCCACGTCTTGGGTTTGGGATTTCGCGACGGGGATGCCGGCCTCACGAGGGCGTGCTCGCTCGCTCGCGATAACTTCGCGCGAAATCAGCGCCGCTGGGTGACGGCGCTCGAAAGCGGCGGCCAGGACGTGTCGTGGGACCGCGATTTCGCCGGCGGCGCCGTTCGCTTGCCGGTGCTCATCGAGCGGCTGTGCGACCGCAATGTTGAAAGCGGTGATCCCAAGCGCGTGCACGCAGCGTTCAGCGCGTTCTTTCGCGCTCTGCCCGCCTCTGCGTACGCGGAGCTTCCCACGCCAGCCGCTGCCGCCGCAATGATCCGCGCAGCGGGAGGCATCGCCGTGCTCGCGCATCCGCTTCGCATCGACGAAGGATCCGGCTGGGCCGCGCTCTTGGACGACATGGATGCTGTCGAAGCGAACTACGCCGCATACGATCGCGCAGTTCAAGATGGACTTGTCGCGATCGCGCGCGATCGCGGGCTGCTGGGGACATGCGGCAGCGACTACCACGGCTACTTCCAAGGCCCTTATGTCAACCCGCGTTTTGAACCGTCACCCGAACTGCTCGCGCGCCTCGGGGTGTTCTGAAGGGGCCCATGCTAATCGGCCCTATCTTAGGCGTTTTCGCTTGACGAACTCGAGAACGCCGGCAAGCGGGCGCGCGTTCAACACGTCGGCCTTCGTCAAGCCCGCTTTGCGTGCGGTGCCGACGCCGTAGAACATGTGATCGAGCCATTCGATGCTGTGCGCATCGGTGTCGACGGCGATCGTGCAGCCCAGTTCCTTCGCGCGCCGCGCGAGCGACGCGTTGAGATCCAGCCGCATCGGATTGGAGTTGATCTCAAGGGCCGTTCCGGTTTCCGCCGCTGCGCGAAAAACGGCGTCTATATCGAATTCATAACCGGCCCGTTTTTCGATCTGCGCGCCGGTCGGGTGTCCGATGATATTCACGTACGGGTTTCGGATCGCCCTGAGCAGCCGCTCCGTCTGCTCTTCCTTCGTGCGCGAGAACGCGGAATGGATCGACGCGACGACGATGTCCAACTTCGCAAGCGTCGCATCGGGCCAGTCGAGCGAGCCATCCGCTCGGATATCAACTTCGGACGAGCAGAGCAGGTGCACGCCGTACGAGTCGCGCGCGGCTTTGATCGCAGCGATCTGTTGGGCGAGCCGCTTCTCGTCGAGGCCGTGCGCGACCGCCCGGCCGGGTGAGTGGTCGGAGATCGACAGATACTCGCGCTTACGCTCGGCAGTGGCCCTGGCCATTTCTTCGATGCTGCGCGACCCGTCGCTCCACGTCGTGTGCGCATGCAGGTCGCCGCGGATGTCGGCAAGCGAGATAAGGTCGGGCAGAGAGCGCGAGCGAGCGCGGTCGATCTCGTCCAAGCCAACGCGCAGTTCCGGCGGGATGTACTGCATGCCGAGCGCCTCGTAGACTTCCTCCTCCGTCTTCATCGCGCGGACTTTGCCCGTCTCCACATCCTCGATGCCGTACTCGCTGACCTTGAGGCCGCGCCCCTTCGCGTACTCACGCAGCAAAACGTTGTGCGCTTTGTTGCCGGTGAAATGTTGGAGGAGATTTCCCAGATACTTGTGCGGCACCACGCGGCAGTCGACGGAAATACCCGGCGACGCCCAGATCGTCGCTTTTGTCTCGCCGCGGCCCACTATGCGTTCTGCTTGCGGCAACTTCGTGAAGAACTCGAGCGCCGCAGCGCCGCGTGCGCTCGTGCAGATGATATCCAGATCACCGACGGTCGGCTCCATACGGCGAGCGCTCCCGGCTACGGTGACGTTCTTGGCAAGGCCGCTTTCGGCGAGCGCTGCGACGATGGCTTGGGCTAACGGCCACGCGTCGCCAAGGCGCATTCGTTTGGTGCGCTCCTGCAGCTGCGCGAGCGCCGCGCGCAGGTTCTCTATGCCCTTTGCACCGAGCCGCGGCAGTTTCGCGATGGAGCCGTCTTCGACGACACGCCGAAGATCGGCGATGCCGGTGACGCCGAGATCTCTGAACAGCGAGACGGCTGTCTTCGCTCCGATGCCGGGAACGCCCAGCAGCTCGAGAATCGTGGGCGGAAACTTGCCGCGCAGTTCGTCGAGATAAGGGCACGTGCCGGTGCGATCGATCTCGTCGATTTTTTTCGCGATCGCAGCACCCACCCCCGGCAGTTCGGTCAGCGTGTGCGCGGCGATCATCTCACGCGCGGGGGTCTCGGCATCTTCGAGGCTGCGCTGGGCGCGTTCGTAGGCCTTGATCTTGAAGAACGGTTCGCCGTCGAATTCCATGAGCGCGGCGATCTCAGCGAGCCGCGCGGCGATCTGTGAGTTTGTCACGTCTTACGGCAAGAGCGAGTTCTCGCCGGCGAACAAGCCCGCGGCGTTCGGCAGCCAAGCCCACACGAGCAGCGCGCGCGTCGCGGGGTGCACGAACGCGAATAAGAGCGTGCCGTCGGGCGGCATCAGTCCACGCTTTATGAGTTCGGGTGCTGTGGGTTTGGCATCGTCATCCCACGCCGCTTGCGCGAAATACGTCTTGTCGCCCACGGTTATGTTGTAGTGCAGATGTCGCGGAATCGTGTACCACGCGCCGGGGGGCACGGCGGCGAAATCGGCCGGGGGCATGCTGCCCGCCATGAACTGATAGCCGCACGCGACGAGCTGATCGGCTTCGTTGAAGATGAGCACGGTGGGATGCGCAAGGTCCGGCGGATTGAAATTATCGTGGTCGGTGTACATGACGCCGACACCGGGGATGGTATCGGTGGACTGCACGTAGCCGTCGGCGCGCGCCCACATCGCCAAGCGGAAACGCTGCGTGCTCGTCCGCACTGCCGCGGCGAACGGTGAATCGTACGGATCATCTGCACGCGCCGGTACAGCCGCACAGAACCACGAGAGCGCGACTGCGAAGAGGATCGCGGCGGACATTCGTCGACCGCGCGTGACGCAATCGCAAGGCGAGCGAGCGGCGCGCATGCTGCGAGGGTTTGGGTGCGCTCGCTGTCAAACCTGCAGTCATGGTCGGCGCGCAAACGAGAGCGGCCACGGCGATCGCGACGTTCACCGCCGCGCTTCTCTGCGTTGGCGCCGCATCCGGTACGGTCGAGCAGCGCTCGTTCGCGCCGGGCAATACGCTGATCTACGACTTCAATCTCGAAGTGCAGATGCACGCGATCGGCGCCGACCCGCGCACCTCGATGAATAGCGATGCGAGCGGCGCGGGCACCGAGACGTTCGCCATCGATCGCATCGACGCCGACGGCACCGCGCGCGGTTTGTTGAAAGTCAACTATCAAGGTACGGCAGATGGCCGGACGATCGACGTCGCGCAATCGTGGCGCGCCGCGCTGACGTCTGAAGGCGAGATCCGCGCGGACGGCGTCCAGCCGTCGCTCGGAGAAGATCTCGATCAAGCACTTGGCTATGTCAACGGCGTCAGCAAAGGATTTGGCGCGCGTGCGCTCGCGTCGGGTTCGACATGGAAGGCGGCGGTGCCGACAAGTGCGCAGGGCCAATCCGTGACGGTCGTCAGCCGCGTCACGGGCGTGCAGAAGTATCAGACGTTTCAAGCAAGCGTGATCGAGCAGACGGCGAAGGGGCAGTTCGCAACGCAGATCGCAGGCGCGCCGGCTGCCGGCACGATGGCCACCGGCGGCACGGTGTACTACGACGCGGCGCTCGGCTTGTTGATCGGATGCGCCGTGCGCGGACAAACAGACATCGCGGTCGCCGGCTCGGACGTCAAGCACATAAGCAGAACTGAGACCGTCAACTTGCAGCTGCGGTCTTGGGATCAAGGCGGCGGAAATCAAGCGGCCGCTGCGACCGCATCGCCCGACGCAACCGCGGCCCCAAGCACGCCGGTGCCGCAAGTTCCCGTGCCCGCGTCCGCGCAGACTCCAAGCCCGATCGCGACGGGCCGCTGACCGGTGCGAGCGAGCGGAGCCGCACCTGCTGCGGCGCTCGGATTCATCCTCACTGCGGCGATCGCCGCGTTCGGCGGTCAGATATTTTTGCCCGGCCACGAATATGGAACCGGCGAACAGCAGGTCTATGCGATTGCGCGTGACGCGCGGCTCACGGTGCGTTTCGCTCGCGCTGACGGAACGATCGGCACGCAGACGTCGCTGCTCCACGACGCGAGCAGCGTGGCGTTCACGGTCGAAGGGTTCACGGGCGACGGGGCACCGGTACTTGCGGTCGCGACAGCCGGCGCACTGCGCCAAAGCTCCGTTGCAGCCGTGCCGAGCGATAGCCCGGTCATCGCGGCCGACGGAAGCGCCGCACGGCCGGAATTTGACGGATTTGCGCCGGCGTCGCTCGTGCTGAGCGGATTGGATGCGTCGTCGCTCGACATCGGCACAGAATGGCATGGCACGGGAGATCTCGCGCTGCCGTTCGCGCATGCGCGCGCGCAGCTGCACGGCAAAGCGAATTTCAAATCGGGCACGCTAGCAGACACGCTGCTTCAGGCCGTCTTGAACGGCGGCGCGTCGATTGCGGGCCAACCCCGACTCTCTAAATTCGGCGCGGTGCGGCTGACCGGCGGAGGCGCGCTCAGCGGCGAAGCGTATTTCCAACCAGCCAGACACCTGTTGGTCGGAACCGACCTTTCGCTGACCAGCAATGGCAACGCCGTCGACGCGCATGGCACGCACGGTTCGTATTCGCTCACCGCACACTGGATCGTGAAACTTGTCGGCCTCGTCGCGGGGACGCCGCCGATCCCCGGTATCTCGCCGGGAATCGGCATCCCCGCAAACCAGATGGGCGAACGTGCGAATGCCGCCAACGTCTATTCACCGGGATCGCCCGTGCCGGTGCTTCACCCCGCTCCGATGCCGAGCGGCGTGATCAGCGGCAACTCAGGCGCGACGCCCACGCCGTACGCGGCGGTCACACCCTCGCCGACTGAATCCCTCGCGCCGCTGCCCATCGGCTTGTCGAGCGATCAGCCCATCGCGTCGCCGCCGCCGGCCCCCACGCCCACGCAGTCCTAAGACCTCCCGCGCACGGCGCCGCGACGAAAACGCCCGCGAGAGGGACGGCGAAGCGGCGCGAGGGAAGGCCCGTGCCAGTGAACGCAATGGATGGACTGCTCGCCGGGGCGGGCGCGACGCAAGGAATCGTGGCCATCGAACCGGACGCAGGAGCCGGAATCGCCCGGACGTATCGTCGCGACAGCAACGGCGTGACGTCCTCCGACGTGCCGCTGCAAGCGTGGCTCGTCGCGCGCCGGGCGCTTGACGGGTCCGTCGAACTTTCCGGTCGCCACCCGATGCGGCATCTCTGGTCATCCGCAGACGCGACACGCGTCGCAAGCATCGCCGCGAATCTCGCCGCCGATCAGCGTCTCGTCTATCTCGATCCGATCACGGCTCACCTGGTCGCGAGCGGCGAGACGTTCTACAAAGGCATGCTCTTTACGGATTTGCGACGTCTTCAGTTCGATCTCGAGACACTCGACGTGTTGCCGCACAGAGACGGCGCCGAGATCTGCCTCATCGGCGTCCGTGACACAACCGGATACGAGCGCGTCCTCGCGCTCGACGAGTTCGAGAACGAAGGCGCGCTCATCGCCGAGTTCGCGCGCATCGTCCGAGAGCGCGACCCGGACATCGTCGAAGGTCACAACATCTTCAATTTCGACCTCTGGTATCTTGAAGAGCGAGCTCGGCGCGCCGGCGTTCCGCTGCTGCTCGGCCGCGACGGCCGCACGCCGCTCATGCGCGACGACTCCATCCGGCGTTCCGGTCAGAACGGCATGCTGGTCAAGTACTATCGCATTCACGGCCGCCAGGTCGTCGACACGTTCTTCGGCGCGTTGCGTTGGGATGTCGGCCGCCGGCTGCCGAACTACAAACTCAAATCGATCGTCCGCCATCTCGGCATCGGCGTACAAGATCGCGTGATGGTCGACGCGTCGAAGATGCGCGGTCTCTGGGCGGACCCTGCCGAACGCGGACGACTCAAGGCGTACTGCCTGGACGACGCGCGCGACGCCGAACGGCTTTCGAATCTCGTGACGCCGAATGAGTTTTACCAGGCGCAATTCGTGCCCGAATCGCTGCAGGGCCTTGCATGGGTGGGGATCGGCAGCCGTATCGAACGGCTGCTCGTCCGCGCGTATCTGCACGCGCGCCACTCGATCCCGCGGCCGCGGGCCGTTGGGCCGGTAGCGGGCGGATATACCGTCGCGTTCGAGACCGGATTGTTCCGCAACGTCGTCAAGTGCGACGTCGAAAGCCTCTATCCGTCCATCATGATATCGCGCGGCATCAAGCCGCAAGACGACGACCTCGACGTCTTTCTTCCATTACTGACGGCGTTGCGTCAGCGCCGCATCGATGCGAAGCGCAGCGCGGAGCGCGCCCGTGCCGAGAACCGCGATGATCTCGCCGCCGACGGGTTGCAGAACGCTTTTAAGATCTTGATCAACTCGTTCTACGGTTTTCTCGGGACCACCGGCCTGCATTTCAACGACGCGACGGCGGCGGGCGCTATCACGGAAGCCGGACGCGCCGTGCTTGAGCGTATCGTGGCCGAACTGCGCGCGCAAGAGTGCTTGGTGATCGAAGCGGACACTGACGGCGCATACTTCGTGCCGCCGTCAGGTGCCGATCCGGCGGGCATCGTGGCGCGCGCGAATGCGGCGATCGGCGAGGGTCTCAACCTCGTCGTCGAAGAGCGGTATCCAACGATGCTCTCGCTCAAAGCGAAGACATACGCGCTCGAGCGCGCCGGCGGCGAGATCGTGCTGCGCGGATCGGCGCTCAAGTCAAATCGCGACGAGCCGTTCGGCGCCGTTCTGCTGCGGGCCATCGCGTCCGCGCTCATCCAAGGCCGGCAGGTAGACGTTGCCCCGCTCGTGCGCGACGCCGTGGAGCGCGTTCGTACCGGCGGGTTCGAACCGATCGCGTTTGCCCGCCGGGAATCGGTGACGCAGAAGACGTTTAGCGCGCCGGGGAACCGCCGCTTAGCGCAGGCGTTGCTCGACAAGGGCGTCGTCGTGGGCGACAAAGTGAACGTCTATCGGCGGGAGGGCGGCGAACTAGCGTTGTTGGAGGAGTACGCGGGCGACGAAGATCGCGGACATCTCCTGAAACGCATCGCAGACTTTGTCGGACGATTCGGCGATCTCGTGCCGGACGAGGCGCGCCGCGCGGCGATCGAAGATCCGGACCAGCTTTCGTTGCTATGAGAATGGGTACTAATGCCGACTGAACAGATCGGGGTCGCCGTCATCGGAACCGGATTCGGCGCGCGCTGCCAGATGCCGGCGTTTGCCGCGCATCCCGAGACCAGACTCGCGGCCGTCGCGTCGCAATCGTTGGATCGTGCGCGCATGACCGCGCAGACGTTCGGCGTGCCGTTCTTCACCGACGACTATCGCAAGGCGATCGCACGCGACGACGTACAGCTGGTCAGCATCGTGACGCCGCCGCATCTTCATGCGCCGATCGCGATCGCAGCGCTGCGCGCCGGCAAACACGTCATCTGCGAAAAACCGTTCGCGATGAACGAGCGCGAGGCGCGGGCGATGGTTGAGGCAGCGCGTAGGGCAAAGCGCGTCGGATTAATCGACCACGAGTTCCGTTTCTTGCCCGAGCGGCTGCGCATGCGCGAGCTTGTCGACGACGGGTGGCTTGGCACCGTCGAACGCATCGCGTTCGTCGACAGCTCGAGCTGGATGGCGGCAGGCGGTGATTACCGCTTCGGCTGGCAATCGCAGGCGAAATGCGGCGGCGGCATCTTGGGGGCGCTTGGATCGCACGCTATCGACTTCTGCCGGACGATAGCCGGGGAGGTGCGCGAAGTCGACGCCACGCTCGCGACGAAGGTCAAACAACAGCCGCGGCGGCAAGGTGCCGCCGGAACCGTCGATGCGGACGACAATGCGAGTGTCCGCCTGATCCACGCCGACGGCGCCATTTCGGTGATCGAGCTATGCGCGACCGCGGCAGCTGCCTCTTCAGCCATCATCGTGAGCGGAACGAAAGGCGTGCTGCGGATCGACGGCGGTCAGTTGTTCGGTGTCCGCGAAGGCGAAGGGGCCATTCCAGTGACGTCTCCCGCGCGCTCGCGCAAGAAGTTCCCGCCGGGTTCGCATCGCCTCGTGCCCGCGTTCTATTCATTCTTGGGCGAGGCGATAGCCGCGATGCGGGGTGAAAGTTCGACCGCGCCGACATTCCTGGATGGCCTGCGCGTGCAGAGCGTCCTCGATGCAGCGCGGCGATCCGCTCGCGCACGCCGCGTCGTGCGTATCGTCGTGCGAAAGGGGCGAGGTTCGTGACGCGAGGCGCTCGTGAAGATTTTCATGACCTTTCAAATGCCGTCGGCGGAATTCTTGTGGGCGCCGAACTCGGCGAGCGCCGGTCGAAGGCGGACGAAGACCGCGCCGCATTCGCAACACTCGCGATCGGGGCGCGCCGCGCGGCCGAGCTCATGGCCGCCCTCAGGCCGGCGATCGCCGCCGCCTCCGAACCCGCGCAAAGCGATGCCGCGCGCGACGGCGCCTACATCGAATCGTTGAGTCCGAAGTTGGCTCCGCTGCTCGAGCGGACGAAGCAGATGTGCGAGCGCGACTCGGTACCGCTCTTGGACCTCGCGAGCGCGAGGCTGCTCGCCGTCCTCGTCACGCTCGCAAAGCCGAAGAACATTCTCGAATTGGGAACTGCTAACGGCTATTCGGCTCTGTGGATGGCGCAGGCGTTTGATGAAGCAACTGTCCTCACGGTCGAGCCGGACGCCGGGCGAGCGGCGGCTGCGCGCGCACTTTTCAGCGAAGCCGGCGTATCGGAAAGAATCGAGGTCGTGGAACAGCCCGCGCTCGCCGTCATTGCGGCTTTGGGCGATCGGCGCTTCGAGTTCGTCTTCATCGACGCGGTGAAGAGTGAATACGCGGCTTACCTAGCTGCTGTCATGCCCCACATACGAACGGGCGGTATCGTCGTGGCAGATAATCTGCTTTGGAGCCACCGTGCCTCCGCCACTCCGTCGAGCGACGACGATCCCAGCACCGTCGGGATCAGAACTTTCAATGCACAATTCATGTCACACCCATCGCTGCGCGCCGTCATCTTGCCCGTCGGCGACGGCGTGGGCGTCGGCGTCAAAATCGGATAGGAGCGCCCACATGCGTCGTCACTGGCTCACGGCCTTTTTCGGCCTTTCCCTCGTCCTCGCGGCGGCGCCGCAGGTGGTTCGTGCCGACGCTTCGCCCGCGCCGCTGATCGCCAAGCCCGCGATCGCCGTGCCTCGTTCCCCGGGATCGTTCGACTATATGTACGTGGATATCGCGCGGCGATATCTTCTCGTGGCACACACGGGGTCGAAGTCATTGGACGTCTTCAACCTCGACACCGGCGCTTTGCTGCGGCAAATAAATGTCGGTTCGCCACACGGCGTCGCGATCGACGTCAAAGACCGCAAATACTTCGTCAGCACGATCGAAGGCATCGTGGCGGTCGTGGATCGCGACAATCTCGTGCTCAACGACAGGCCGATGACGCCCGGTCCGGGCGACGCTATGGCTTTCGATCCAAAGAACGACACGGTTTACGTCGACGAAGATGGAGGGACGCGCATCTTCACGGTGAGCGGCCGCACGAACAAACCCGGCCCCGTGATAACGATTCCGCAAGATCCTGAGTATCTGAACTACGATCCCGTCACCGACAAGCTGTATCAGAACATCGTCTCGACGAATGCCGTCCTTGTCATCGATCCGGCTACGAATGCCGTGACCGCGACGTGGTCAACCTTGCCCGTCACATCGCCGCACGGCCAAGCAATCGACTCCGCTGCCGGGCGACTGTTCGTCGCGGGTTCGAACGCGACGCTCGTCATGATCGACATGAAGTCAGGCGCAGTCATCGGCCAGGCGACGATCGCGCCGCGAGTCGATCAGATCGCATTCGATCCGGGGACGCAGCGCGTGTACTGCGCAAGCGGCACCGGTCTGCTTTCCGTAGTCCAGGAGACGCCGACCGGACTAGTGGCGCTGCCCGACGTCATCGTTCCCGAGCACGCGCACACGGTAGTCGTGGACCCGGCCACGCATGCCGTCTGGATCTCCTATGGCGGCAGCCAAACCGACTACATCATGCAGCTCACCCCACCGTAGGCCGGCTCTCGACGTGGGCCGATGTGAGATCGGCCCCTTCAAAGCCAACGAACGCCAATGTTCGAAGGGGCCGGCTTCATGTCGGCCCTATTTATTATCCTTGACTTTAAGTATTATTTAAAGTAAACTGCGTGTAACCTAAATAAGTTTAACTATCAGCAGGAGGCACCTGTGTCGAAGGCACCCATTCCGTTCGCGGCTATGCTAACCCGGTTCATGGCGCTTGCGCTCGGGCTCTCCCTGTTCTTCGCGAATCTCGGCGCACCCGAGCTCCTGCATCTGACAGGCGGCAGCCATGCCATGTTGACCCCGGTCTACTGGGTGAGTCTCGTGGCGCCGGCCTTCTTTCTGTGGGGGCTTTGGGCGGCGTCGACAGCCATCACCCGGATGGATCGCGGCGACGCATTCGGTCCGGTGGCCGCGCGGGCTTTGAAAGAGATAGGCGGCTGTCTCATGCTCGGCTCGTTCGCCGCTGCCGTCGTGCAGCCAAGTTTGATCTATCTCATCGGCAATGGGTTCACAGAGATGCGCGGCGTCCGCATGGATCTCGACGTCGAGAACGTCACGCTTGCCCTCGTCGGTTTCGTGCTCATCTTGCTGGCGCAGCAAGGACAGAAACTGCAATCGAAACTGGATCAGTTCGTCTGATGCCGGTTCGGGTTACCTTAGACGTCATGCTCGCGCGGCGCAAGATGCGCGCCCGCGACGTAGCCGAGAAGATCGGCCTTTCGGAGACCCAGCTGAGCCTGCTGCGCACGGGTAAGGTCAGGGGAATGCGCTTCGAGACACTCTCAAAGCTTTGTCTCGTCCTCGATTGCACTCCGGGCGAAATCCTCGAATACGATCGAGATGAAACCGACTTAAGCGTTAAATCGGAATAATCAGTCCTCGCCGAGGTACGCCTTTCGCACGTCATCGTCGTTCAACAACGCGTCGGCAGTGCCGGATTTCACGATCGCACCCGTTTCGAGCACGTAGCCGCGCGACGCGACTTGAAGCGCCTTGCGCGCGTTCTGCTCGATGAGCAGGATCGTGACGCCGCGTTTGTTGATGTCGCGGATCACCGAGAAGATCGTGTCCACGAGAATCGGCGACAATCCCATCGACGGCTCGTCGAGCAACAGCACCGTCGGCTTGGACATCAGCGCGCGCGCGATCGCGAGCATCTGCTGCTCGCCGCCGGAGAGCGTGCCGCCGCGCTGCGTCATGCGCTCGTTCAATCGCGGGAAGAGCGCGAGCACTTCGGCGAGATCGCTCTTGATGGCCGAGGTATCGCTTCGCGCGAAAGCGCCGAGCTCGAGGTTCTCGCGCACGCTCATGCGCGGAAAGATGCGCCGTCCCTCGGGTGAATGCACGACACCCATGCGCACGACCGCATCGGCAGAGTACGGCATCAGATCCTGACCGCGGAACTGAACGGTTCCGCGCGCCGGCTTCAACAATCCGGAGATGGTGCGCAGCGTCGTGGTCTTGCCGGCCCCGTTTGCGCCGATGAGCGCCACGATCTCGCCTTCGTTGACGTCGAGCGTCACGCCGCGCAGCGCCTGAATGCGTCCGTAGTAGGTCTCGATGCCCGATAGGGCGAGAACGGGCTGCGTCATGCGCCCTTCCCGAGATATGCTTCGATGACGCGCTGATCGTGGCGGACCGCATCGGGTTTGCCGTGCGCTATTTCTTCGCCGTAGTCGAGGACGTGGACGTAATCCGAGATGCCCATGACCAATTTCATGTCGTGTTCGATGAGCAGGACGGTCACGCCGCGATCCCGGATCGCCTGCACGAGCTTCATCAAGCCGATCTTCTCAGCGGGGTTCGTGCCCGCCGCGGGCTCATCGAGCAGCAGCAGCTTCGGCTCGGACGCAAGCGCGCGCGCGATCTCAAGCCGTCGCTGCATGCCATACGGAAGATTGCGCGCCCATTCCGTTGCGTAGCGCTCCAAGCCGATCCATTCGAGCAGCGCCATGGCGGACGTATCGGAGCTGCGCTCCTCTTTTTGCGCGAACGGGGTGCGGAATGCACAGTCCCACGTGGCCGAGCGCATGCGTGCATGCCGTCCGACGAGCACGTTTTCGAGCACGGTCATGTGCGAGAAGAGGCGGATGTTCTGGAACGTCCGCAAAATCCCGCGCGCCGCGACGGAGTGCGGCTTCAGGCCTTCGATCGCATGTTCATCGAACACGATGGAGCCGGAAGTCGGCATGTAGATGCCGGTGATGAGGTTGAAGACCGTCGATTTGCCGGCGCCGTTCGGGCCGATCAAGCTGATGATAGCGCCGGCCTCGACGTCGAACGTGAGGTTCTTGACCGCCGTCAGGCCGCCGAACGACTTGGTCACACCCCGCAGCGAGAGGAGCGCCATCACGCCACCTCCGGGCTCTTCATGCTTTCGCGCAGTTCTGCGCGAACGGTGGCGCTTGGAATCAAGCCTTCCGGTCTGAACAACATGACCAGCACGAGGATGACGCCGTATAACATGAAGCGATATTGCGTGAGATCGACGTTCATGAGAAACGTGCTGTGTATGCTGGCGCCGATCGCGTGCGCCCAATTCGAGGCTTGCGGCAGGATCAAGAAATTGAGCATCGCCACGATGGACCCGCCGACCAGAACGCCCGAGAGATTGCCCATGCCGCCAAGCACGATCGCCGCCAGAATCATGATCGACATATTGAAGTCGAAACCGCTTGGGCTGATCGTGCTCAACTTCGCCGCATAGATGACGCCCGCCACTCCGGCGAAAGCCGCGCCCATCGAAAATGCGAGAAGCTTGGCCGTCATCGTGTTGATGCCCATGTGCTCGGCGGCAAGCTCGTCTTCGCGAATCGCCATCCACGCGCGTCCGAGCCGCGAGTTGCGCAGATTTGCGAGCAAAATCAGACAGATGCAGATCACGGCCATATAAAGATAGTAGTATGGCGTCGGGTTGAATCCGAAATGGTAGCTGCCGAGCACCGGTTGGTCCACGGCCGCGATGCCGTCGGGCCCGCCGGTCCACTTGTCGAGATTCTGAAACAGCTGGGGGACGATCTCGCCGAATCCCAGGGTCACGATGGCCAGATAGTCGCCGCGCAACCGTAAAGTCGGGGCGCCGAGGATGACCCCGAAAGCCGCGGCCACGGCGGCACTGACGAGCAGCATGAGCCAGAACGAAACGTGGTAGCCGTCCGGATGCGCGGTGCTCGCGAGCTGCGGCGAGGCGACGAAAGCGTACGTGTAGGCGCCGATCGCGAAGAACGCCGCGAAGCCAAGGGCGAGAAGCCCCGTGTAGCCGACGATGATATTCAATCCAAACGCGAGCAGTAGGATGTATCCCGCGTCCGCAACCGCGGAGATGTGCGAGCTGTTGGAATCCAACATCGGCAGCAGCAAGAGCGCGACGACGATAAGTCCGCCGACGACCACTTGCCGGCCGGTGTAGCGCGATAGGCCGAAAGGCAGCCACGTGACTCGCTGGTTCAGCACCCGCGCCTCACACTTTCTCCGGCAGTTGCTGACCGAGCAGGCCGCTCGGCCGGAAGACGAGCGTCAAAATCAAAATCGCGAACACCGCGACCTCCGACCACTGATCGGAGATGCAGCCCGATGTCATCGTCTCGACGATGCCGATGACGAAGCCGCCGAGCATAGCGCCCGTGATGTTGCCGATGCCGCCGAGCACGGCTGCGGTGAACGCCTTGAGTCCGGCTTGGTAGCCGTTCAAGAAAAAGGTGGTGCCGTAATACATGCCCGAGATGAACCCGGCGACGCCGGCGAGCGCGGAACCGATGAAAAACGTCCAGGCGATCGTGGAGTTGACATTGATGCCCATGAGCTGGGCCGCGTCACGATCTTGCGCCGTCGCGCGCATCGCCTTGCCCAGCTTCGTATGGAACACGAAGAGGTTGAGCAGGACCATGCATATGATGCTGACGACGACCACCAGCAGCGAACGATCGTCGAAACGCACACCGCCGATCTGGTGCCAATGATCGGGGAGGAACTGAGGAAACGAGACCTCGGAATTGCCCTTCCAGATCTGCATGATGTTCTCGAGGATCAACGACACTCCGATGGCGGTGATCAGGGGCGCAAGACGCGGCGCATTGCGCAAGCGCCTATATGCGAGACGCTCGATCAGCACGCCGATGATGCCGCAAAGCAGCGCCGCCAAGATGATGACTGCGACCGCGATCAGACCGAGCACGGTGGGATTGGAGATCGTCGCGAGCGGGATGAGTCCTAATATCGAGAGCGAGATGAACGAGCCGAGCGTGTAGACGTCGCCGTGCGCGAAGTTGATCAGTTCGATGATGCCGTACACCATCGTGTAGCCGAGCGCGATGAGCGCGTACAAGCCACCTAGCGCGACGCCGTTTATGAGTTGCTGGATGAACTGCGGCGCGCAGTTATGGATCTCGAACACGAAGGCGTTACTTGGCGGCGAACTTCCGCTGAGTCAAGAACACCCACTTGTCCTTCTGCGCGCCCCAGATCGAGATGATCTTGTTCGTGGTGTCGCCGTTGGCGTCAAAAGCGAACGGCCCCATGATGCTCTGGAACGACTTGATCGAGCGCAGTTCCGAGAGCACCTGCGCCCGCGTCGGCATCTTGCCGCCGTCGGCCTTGGATGCAAGCCCGATCGCCTTGATCAACACCATCGCCGCCGTGTAACCCGCCGCCGAGTACGACCCGACCGGCTGATTGAACTGGGCTTGGTAGTCCGTGAGGAACTGCTTTGCTGCGGGTATCGTGCTCGCGTTCACCGCCGCGACGGTGGCGTAGACGTTGTCGGCGGTCGCGCCCGCATCGGTGAGGAATTGGTCGTTGCGCACGCCGTCGGCGCCGAAATACGCCACGTTTCCGATGCCGCTTTCGCTCATCTGCTTGCGGATCAGACCGCCGCCGTTCGCGGTGACGCCGCCGTAGAACACGACGTCAGGTCCCGCTCCGGCCGCGCGCGTCAGCAGCGCATGGAAATCTTGCTGGCCCTTCGTGATGTGGTCGTGCGCGAGGACGGTGCCGCCGTCGTTTGTGAATTGCGCGCCCCACGCGTCAGCGACGCCGCGGCCGTACGTCTCGTTGTCATCTATCAAGTACGCTTTTCGAAGATGGCGGTCGTTGTACGCGTAGTCGGCTCCGACCGGACCCTGGATGTCGTCGGTCGCGCACACGCGGAAGAACGTGATCATCTGCGGGTTTGTCGTGCGCAGTTCGAGCGCCCGCGGACCTTTTGTGAGGTCAGGGTTGGTCGTGGCCGGGCTGATGAGCGCGATCCCTAAGCTGTTGGTCAGCGGGATCTCTGCTTTCGCAACATTGCTGTTGAACGGGCCGACGATGCCGAGCACGGCGTCGTCGCTCGCGAACGATTGGACGTTTTTCGCGCCCTGACTTGGGTTGTGCACGCCGTTGACCGCGTCGTCCAAGATGTTGGACTGCAGCGTGAATCCCGGCACGAGGTTCTGCTTGTTCGCGTCGATGATCGCGAGTTCGACGCCGAGCTTGGTCGGAACGCCGTCGGAGGCATCCGCGCCCGAAATCGGCAGGTCCGCGCCGATCTTAATGATGTTGCCGGCGGCAGCGTTGCTGCCGGAGGTCGCGCCGGCCGTGCCGCTCGACGTGCTGTTCGAGCCGGAGCCGGAGCCCGAGCAGCCGGCGAACGCAAGGATGAAAACGAGCAGAGCGGCCGAGGCCGTACGCGGAGCGCCGATGGTGCGCAGCATCGTCTTGGAATCTCCCCTAGCAATGAAAACGGATTGTCGGGCTAACGCGAGATGCGGCAAGCCGTCGAATAGTGAAGGAATGCGAGATGTGACGGGGCTTCGCGAGCTAAGGGGAGGGTCCTTTTCGGGACGCTAGAAGAACGAATCATGCAGTCTCCCCTTTCAGCCGACGTCACGATACGCGAAGTCGTCGAATCACATCCAGGGTCCGAAAGAGTGTTCGGTGCGCATGGACTGCCGTGCGCCGGCTGCCACGTATCGACGCGCGAAACGATACGCCAGGGAGCGGCCGTGCATAGCCTCGATCTCGACGGATTGATGACGGATCTGCAGCGCTACATCGCAGACGGAACGGTGCCGCCGGCGCGCGCCAAGCCGGCGCAGGGCAATGCCACAGTGCCGCCGCCGGCGAAAACGAGAAAGCCCGGCATCAAGCACGTCGTCGCGATCATGTCTGGAAAAGGCGGCGTCGGAAAGTCGCTCGTGACGGGCCTGCTTGCAGTGGCGTTGCGGCGGCTCGGCTATGAAGTCGGCGTCCTCGATGCCGATATCACCGGGCCGAGCATGGCGAAGATCTTCGGCATCAGCGCGCGGCCTTATCAAGGTGAAGACATGAAGCCGCACCCGCCCGCGTCGCGCAGCGGCATCCAAGTCATGTCGATGAACCTTATCCTCGATAGTGACAGCCAAGCCGTGATCTGGCGCGGGCCGATGGTGTCGAACGCGATCCGCCAGTTCTACAACGATCTCGAATGGGGCGCGCTCGATTATCTGCTCATAGACCTTCCGCCCGGCACATCGGACGCACCGCTGACGGTTCTGCAAGCGCTCCCGGTCGATGGCGTCGTGATGGTGAGCACGCCGCAAGGCCTTGCGACGATGATCGTCAGCAAAGCGCTGAAGTTCGCGAAGCAATTGAACGTATCCGTGATCGGTCTCGTCGAGAACATGTCATATTTCACCGACCGCGAGACCGGAAAGCGTTTCGAGCTTTTCGGCGCGAGCAAAGGCGTGCAGCTCGTCGTCGAGAGCGGTGCGCCGCTTTTGGCGCAACTGCCGATCGATCCGGCGCTGACCCAACTATGCGATGACGGCCGCATCGAAGATTATGAAGCGCCCGACTTCACCGTGCTCGCGAAGAATTTCGCGAACGTCTTACCGACCGCGGCGGCTGCCGGCGTCGGCGACTGACGTCGGTGCCGCGCGCGCTGCATGCCGCTGCAGCCTGTGCGCTCGTGCTGATCTCGTCGTGCGCGCCGCGACATTCAGCGGGCTCGACCGAGAGACCGCGCGACTTCGCCGGCATGCCTATCTATCCGAATGTATCGGAGTCCGGATCCGTCGATGACCGCCTCGCCGTCTTCAGGTCGCCCGACTCGTTCTGGAGCGTCGCAGATTGGTATCGCGCGCACATGCCGCGAAGCGCCCGCTACGCGCGCGACGACACGACGTCGCAAGCCACGTGGGCCATCTTCTTATCGCGGGAAACGAAGACCGTGCACGTCGAGGTCGTCGACGGCACGGTCCGGATCACGCTGGCGGACGTGACGATCGCTCAGCCAAGCCCTACTGGACGATGACGATCGTGCGCATGCCGTTCGACACGTAATGGTAGGCGCACCCGAACATGTAGAAGCCTGGCGGACCGGAATTGTAGACGAGCGAGACGCCGTTCGGATTGAGATTCCCGGTGCTGAAGTTCGTCGTGCTGATGATCGTACCCGCGGGCGATTGGTTCAGACTGCCGGTGAAGGTGGGCGGGAAGCTCGCGCCGTTTTGTGAGGCGTCGCCAAGGAAGCTGCCCGTATGCGGATTCACGGGGTCGAAGTCGTGGAACATGACCTGCGTTGCCATCGTGAGATTCACGACGGACGATTGGTTGTTCGGCGCACCCGTTGAATTGAAGTAGCCGAGGAGCGTGCCGTAGGTCGGATCGTTGTCGGGCGATTCGCCGCTCAGTTTGACGCCGACGATCGCCGTGGTCGGCGACGGAGATGGCGAAGGCGATTGCGACGGCGATGGTGACGGCGCGACAGATGGCGATGTGTGCGGTCGCGGCGGCGCGCTGTACAATGTCGTGTAGCCGCCCCCGCCGCAGCCTGCGGCGACGATCGCGGCGAGCGCAAGCGCGAGACCTGCACATCTGGTCACTGTTATTATTTCCGACTGTCTCACGATCGCGCGATCCTTTCGAGGCTGAGCGGCGTTGTGCCGGTCCGATATTCCCGCGGGTGCGGCGACAGGGCGTAACGGCGCACCCGCTCGTCACATCCTAACGTCTACGCCTGAAACCGGCGTGAAGTGTGGAACGATCTGATGTAGGGCGGACCTTTATGGTCCGCCGCGCGATGTAGGGCGGACCTTTATGGTCCGCCGCCACAAACGATGTAGGGCGGACCTTAACGGTCCGCCGCCATAAACGCGTTTGTATTCAGGTCTTGTTCAGCAATAGTAATGGCACGGCGGCGGCGACGCGCCCCCGCCTGCTGCGGTCGCTTGCGGACCTGGTGTTGCGCCTACGTTGACGATCATTCCATCTTGCATGCCATTGCTGCCGAAGTGGAACGCGCATGCGATGAACAGATTACCGGTTGCATTGGTGACCGTCAGCGGGCCGACGCTCTGTCCAGCTGGGATAGGACCGCTGCGATAACCGGCTGCCAGCGTGGTTGTTCCCGATGCGCTCGTATCCAAGGTACCGCCCGGCGGCGGCGGCGTCGGATACGCCGAGTAGACGTTGAACGTGTGTGT
Source organism: Candidatus Eremiobacteraceae bacterium (assembly GCA_035295225.1). Lineage (NCBI taxonomy): Bacteria > Bacillati > Vulcanimicrobiota > Vulcanimicrobiia > Candidatus Eremiobacterales > Candidatus Eremiobacteraceae > Candidatus Eremiobacteraceae bacterium. Next base: position 42,854 of record DATGJI010000016.1, read on the forward strand.
GACGTTATCGCCGTTCTTCAGCATGATCTGCTGGCCGGGTGACAACCCCAAAACTTGTGAGTTCGACGCCTGCGTAAAACCTTGGATCGTGCCGAACGTCGGATCGTTCACCATCCCTACATTACGCGCGAAGAGAAGGATGGTGATCGCCGGAACCGCGCTCACCGACGGCTGTGGTCCGGGGGGAAGCGTGGTGCCGCCGCCGTACCCGCCGCCTCCGCCGCAACCCGCGACAGCCGCAGTCGTTAGAGCGAACACCGCCAAGGCAACTCTTGCAAGCGGCGATAAACTTCGGAACATCTCGTATTCTCCCGTGGCGAGGGCGGCAGACGAACGTCTGCGTTCCTCAAAGCCTACGGTCGAAGACTTAAACCGGCGTGAAAGCGTGGATAATGAAGAGGACGGCATCGCCGTCCTCTTTTTCAGTATTCCGGTGGTCGAATACTAGAACACGATGAAGATGGTGCGAAGCGGCACCGCGCCCTGCTGAATGGGATTGTACGTGTAGTAGTCCGCCATGAAATACATGCCGGGCGCTCCGGTGAAGTAGTCGAGCGACGGAGTGGGCAACGTCAGCGATCCCCCCGCGAGCGAGCCCGTCGAGAAGTTGATGTCTGATATGACGTCGCCTTGCGGGCTCGCGCTCGTTCCGGTGATGTTGTTGAACGTGGGCGCCCACGTGGCTCCGGGGAATGGTACGACGCCGTTATTCGACGCGGTGTGTGCACCGACATCATAGTTGTAAAAACGGATCTTCTGTCCGGTGTTGACGGCGATGATCTGCGACGGGCCCGGCGTGGCGTACGGATTGATGGATGGCGACGGGCTGACGATTGGCCCAGGGATCATCGACATGCCATCGACTTGTCCATACGTCGGGTCGATGGTCGGCGATGCTTGCGCATATGCGAGAGCAATGAAATAAGCCGGCGTGGGCGACGGCGTCGGCGTCGGCGATCCTGATGGAAGAGGCGACGGCGATGGCGACACGCTTGAGCGCGGGTGCGGGGCCGGTGTTGACGATTTGCTCGAGCAGCCGCCCGCTCCGACGATGATGATACCGGCGACGGTGGCGGCGGCAAGCGCAGCCAAACGGGCGGCCGGCGAAAGAACTGGCATCGAAATGGATCCTTTCATGTCGCGCCGCTCAACCTCCGGCGATGAGGGAGCGCGCCTTCGACGTCATCATGTCGTAGGTCATCTCACCGTCGACCGCGTCGCGTATCGTCCCCGACCGGTCGATGAAGAACGAACTCGGCAGGCCGACGAGGTGCAGCACCGTTCCGGCCGTTTGTCCGTCGTCCACAGCCACTGGGAACGACACTCCGAAACGCTTCGCATACGAACCGACCGTCGCCGCATCCTCGCCCTGGTCGATCGCCACGATGAGAAGGCGATCACCTTCTGCTTTGGACAGCCGTTCCAACGCCGGCATCTCCCGTCGGCACGGTCCGCACCACGTCGCCCAGACATTCACGAGAACGTCGCGGCCGCGAAATTGGTTCGTATCGATCGGACCGTCTCCAAGGCGTTCGACCTTGACGTCCGGCATTTGCGTGCCGACAAGTTGCGCCGGGCCGCGGTGCATCTGAAGGTCTCGGTCGAAGTCGCTCGGCACGAACATAGCCAGGAGAACGACGACGGCCACCGCAACCGCGAGGCCGCCGAGCAGAAAACGAGTCACGCGTTTTTTAGTTACGCGCACCTCCCCGCGCGACCTGCCCGTGAAGTAGGGTAAGCGCACACCGTCCCCAAAGCGCCACACGTGGATCCGAAGATTCCCGCCACAGTAGACGACGTCGAAGCGCTGCTTCGCGGCGGTGCGTACGTCGCCGATCGGCCGCTCGCAGTGACGATTTTTCTCGCCCTCTCATTGCATAAACCGCTCTTTCTTGAGGGCGAAGCCGGCGTCGGAAAAACCGAAGTCGCCAAAGTGCTCGCGCGCATGCTCGATCGACGGCTCATCCGGCTGCAATGCTACGAGGGCCTCGACGCGAATCACGCGCTGTACGAATGGAACTACGCGAAGCAGATCCTACACATCCGGTTGGCCGAGTCGGCGAGTACGGAAGCGCGCGAGACACTCGAACGAGAGATCTTCGGCCCGGCGTTTCTCGTGAAGCGACCGCTGCTCCAGGCCATCGATGATTCCGGCGGGCCGCCTGCCGTGCTGCTCATCGATGAGATCGACCGCGCGGATGAGGAGTTCGAAGCATTCTTGCTCGAGGTGCTTTCGGACAATCAGGTGACGGTTCCGGAGTTGGGCACGTTCAAAGCCGCGGTCCCGCCGATCGTCGTGCTGACGAGCAACCGAACGCGCGAAGTCCACGACGCGCTGAAAAGGCGTTGCCTCTACCAGTGGATCGACTATCCGGACATCGACCACGAACAGATGATTGTCACGTCGAAAGTGCCGGGCATCGAAACGCGTCTGGCGCGTCTGGCGTGCGCGTTCGTCGCCGGCCTTCGCGCCGAGCCGTTGTACAAACATCCGGGTGTGGCCGAGACCATCGATTGGGCTGCAGCGCTCGTCGCGCTCGGCGCGCAGGAGATCGACGAACGCATCGCGGTCGAGACGATCGGCTGTCTTCTCAAGTATCAAGAGGACGTGAAGAAGGTCGGAGACGGCGCGATGGGCATGCGCGTCGCGAGAGCGCGACAAGTCGCGACAGGAACGTAAACCGTGCGCGACGGCGATTTTTCGAACCTTGCTCGAAATGTCTTGGTGTTCGGTCGGGCGTTGCGCGCTCACGGATTTCGCGCGCAGCCCGATCGCATGGTGCTGCTTGCGGACGCGCTCGAATGCGTCGGGCTTGAACGGCGCGACGACGTGAAAGCCGCCGCGCGGGCGACTCTGGTGCGGACGAAGGATGAGATGGAGCGCTTCGACATCGCGTTCGAAGCGTTTTGGCGCGCGCGCTCAGGCGGCGCAGAGGATTCAAATGATGCGATTCGCGGTATGCCGCGCGATCGCGACGAGCCTGTCGATCGCGAAGGGCCGTCCGAATCAGGCGACCCCACACGAGCGCCTACCGCCGGATCGTCGCTCGATCCGCGCAGGACGGATTCCGGCGCAGACCAACCTGCGGCGCTCAACGCATCGAAAGACTCGGATCGATCCTTCACATTTTCGGCGGACGAAGGATTATATGCCAAGGACTTCGCCGAGATGTCGCCAGCCGAACTCGACGCCGCCCGCCGGCTGACGCAGCCCGGCGTTTGGGATTTAGGGCGGCGCCGCACTCGGCGCATGGTCGCGCGGGCGGGTGCAGATGCCTTCGACGCACGGGGCACGTTGCGCGCGAGCCTTCGCCGCGGCGGCGAAGTGGTCGAACTCCACCGCCTCGGACGCAAGACCAAGCGGCGCGACCTCGTGCTGCTGTGCGACATCTCGGGGTCGATGGATCGATACTCTCGGTTGTTGCTTCACTTCGTGCACACCGTTCGGCACGCCCTCGGATCGGTGGAAGCGTTCGTCTTCGGCACGCGGCTGACGCGTGTCACCCATCAGCTGCGCCATCGAGACACGAAGGCAGCGCTCGACGCGATCGCTTCCAGCGTCGCCGACTGGGCCGGAGGTACCCGCATCGGCGATAGCCTCTTCCATTTCAACCGCACGTGGGCGCGCAGAGTGCTGGGGCGCGGCGCGATCGTGATCATCATCAGCGACGGCTGGGACCGCGGCGATGTCCGCCTGCTCGCCAAGGAGATGCGGCGGCTGCAGCGCAGCGCGTACCGCTTGATCTGGCTCAATCCGCTGCTCGGATCGGCCGGCTATCGGCCGCAGACGATCGGCATGCGCGCCGCGTTGCCGTACGTCGACGATTTTCTCCCCGCGAACAATTTGCGCAGTCTCGTCGAGCTCGCCGAGCTGTTGCAGACCGTTGACTATCGCCGCCCGCTCCGTCGACAGGGCGAACCGCCCGTGGCACTCGCGCGATGACGGACATCATCGAACTCGCGGCGGCTTGGTCCGCGGCGGGTCAGAAGGTAGCGCTGGCGACGGTCGTCCGCGTCGACGGTTCGGCGCCGCGCGGTGAAGGCGCGAAGATGATCGTCTCGGATGCCGGCCGCATCGCAGGCTCGGTGAGCGGCGGTTGCGTGGAGGCAGCAGTTGCAGAAGCGGCTCAAGCGGTGTTCGACGGATCGCCGCCGAGGATCGAGAACTTCGGCATTAGCCGCGCGATGGCGTGGGATGTCGGGCTGACGTGCGGCGGATCCATCGACGTTATGATCGAAAAACTGCCGGACCTCGAGACGTTGCGGACCGTCTTCACGCGCGGCTCACGTGCTGCTCTATGCACGCCGTTTGCCGAGAGCGGGTTCAAAAACGGTCAGAAGGCCGTCGTGTTCGCCGATGGCCGGATGCAGGGCAGTTGCGGCGACCCAGATTTTGACGCAGCACTGGCCGTTGCAGCCCGCGAACAGATCGAACAGGGCTCCTCGAGGACGCGCTCCGTCTTCGACTGCGATGTGTTCATCGATGTCGGCGTGCAAAAGGATCGTCTCATCATCGTCGGAGCGGTGCACATCGCCGCGGCGCTCTGCGAGCTTGCCGCGCGCGCAGGTTTCAGCGTGACCGTCATAGACCCGCGCGAGCGGCTGAACCATGCCGAGCGATTTCCGTTGGCCGTCTCCCTCTTGGTTGGCTGGCCGGAAGACGTTCTGGAGGGCTTGGCCCTGGACGACGACACGTACGTCGCGATACTTTCCCACGACGAGAAGTTCGACGATCCGTCGATCCGGATCGCACTGCGCGCAACGCCGCGCTATATCGGCGCGATCGGCAGCAAGAAGACGCATGCGGCGCGGCGCGAACGGCTCGCGCAATTCGGATTCACGAACGATGCGATCGATCGCGTCCGCGCGCCGATCGGACTCGACATCGGCGCGCAAACACCGGAAGAGATCGCAGTGGCCGTGCTCGCAGAGATGATCGCGGCGAAGCACGGACATAGCGGCGCGCCGTTACGCGATCGCGTCGAACAAAAAATTCACACGTGATGCGCGCGAATCACACCCAAAATAATCTTTTCGCGTCATTTCAGAAAAGAAGGGTTCTATCGAACGTTTGAGCGAATATCGAACATCGAGCTCGTTATGAGCGCACTCCATTGCTCCGCAGGATGGAGGTGAGCACCAATGGCAGCTAAGAAAAAGGCGGCAAAGAAGACAACGAAAAAGGCCGCTAAGAAATCCAAGAAGGCCAAGAAGCGCTAAGCTTCTATAGGCTGAGGAGAGCGAGACGAAAGTTTCGCTCTCTTTTATTTCTGCGCCACGTACGCGACAAACCGACGGCGCGGCATGCCCCGCGAGGACGCTCCTTCGCTCGCATCCAGCTCGCTACGTCGCTCGGTTCGCTCGTCGCTCTCGCCCTCCATGGCTTCGCTCCTCGCTCAACGCCTCGCTTGGGCATGCCGCGCCGGCCGTCATCGCAACGTCGCACCGGATCACCGGCGATGTCGAAAGCCGGGGCGTTTGAGGCGGCGAGAGCCGCCGAAATCGAGCGGCGGAGTTTGGTCATCCCGATGATCCGCCGCGTCCCCGGCACAGACATCGACCGGTGATCCGCGGCGACAAGAGCGGACGTTGCGCCGGCGCGGCGGTTCACTCGGTTATGACAGATATTGAGTGGCCGCGGTGCTCAGCCAGAAACGCAAGACCTTCGACCATCCACGTGTCCAGCCCGGAACTTGCGTGTTCGGAGACCTCCCTCGCGACGTGCTCGCGATCGCGCAACCAGCGCACGTGCACCGCGCCTTGACTCAGCCGGATAATCTCGCCGCAATCCTCGCAAAAAAAGGCGGCGCTCGCGGTCATTTGACGCGCAGGACGAGCAAGGCCAGGTCATCGGCGATCCGACCGCCGGCATGTCTCTCCACCCGGCGGATGAGTTCCGCAGCGATTTTCTTCGGGTCTTCCCCGTCGTCGCGGATCCAGCGCATGACTCCCTCTTCGCCTACCATGACACCGCTGCTATTGCGCGCTTCGGTCAGGCCATCGGTGGCCAAGACGAGGACGTCGCCCGCGGTCAGCGTGACTCGCCTGCCCTCGAACGTCGAATCCAGCGTCAGGCCGATCACAGGACCTGTCACGTCGAGCATGCTCACGTCTCGCCCCTTGCGCAAGAACGCCTGAGGATGACCGGCGCTCGCATAGGAGAGCGACATATCGCGCTCGTCGAGGATGCCGACGAAGAGCGTCACGAACGATTCGGGATCGGACCCTGGCCTGATGAAGGCGCGGTTGAATTTGTGAAGCACGACCGCCGGATCACCGTTGTCTTCTGCCAGCGTTCTCGCCGAGTACTTGACGCGCGCGGTCTCGACCGCCGCGGTGAAGCCCTTTCCGGACACGTCGGCGACGAGAACGAGAGCGCGATTGTCATCGAGACGGTAGATGTCGAACAAGTCGCCGCCGACGGCCGCCTCGCGAGAAGCCGAGACATATCCCGTCCCCACGCGCAAGTACGGCAGCGAGTCCCAGCCGCTCAAGAATCCGCGTTGCAGCGTATCGGCGACCGTACGCTCGCGATCGAGTGCGGCTTGCGTCCGTGACCGCACGATGTCCGCAAGGATCGCCAACATGCCGAACAGCAAGATCAGCGCCGCGCCGGTGATCGCCGATCGAACGAGAAGGTTTTGCGATTGCGTGGTCAACGCGTCGGCGCCGGCTGTGTAATCGTCCAACAATTGTTTGAAGTCGGCGCGCATCTTGTCCACATAGTATTTTCCCAGCTGCAGACGCGCCATGGCGTCCGGCGCGTTCGGGTGTGGGATCAGTTCATCCGCGACTTGCTTCTGCCAATCGCTATGAGCGATGCGAAGGTCCTCGACGAGCGTCTGTTCCGCGGCGAGATGCTGGTCACGATTGAATTGCTGCAATTGCTGCAGCTTTGGGGCGAAGAGCGGGCTCGCGTCTTGGTACGGTTCGAGATAAACGCTCTGGCCGGACGCCATGTAGCCGCGAAGACTGGTTTCCTCATCAAGTTGAAGGCCGAGGAGTTCGCTGACCCTCTGCCGCGCGTCTTCGAACTTGCTGTGCCTTGCGAGCGCCGCGGTAGATGAACGGTAGAGGATGTACGAACCGGCGACGGAGACGACGAGAGCAAACGCGAGAATCGCCGCGGCCGTGAACGACCCGCCCGGTCGGCCCGACAGCGACCGAGAGGATTTCACCAAGGAGCTCGCTGCCGAGACGATGTTGCGCATACTTTGCCGACTTAAGAGAGGAAAGGAGAATCGCTAGGCTCTCTAACAGCCCGGTGAAGTGTGGGAAATTTGGGGCTTCGTTGCCCTCATAAACCCGGCCTCCCCGCGAACTAACCGGACGGTACACGAGCAATGAGCGAGCGGACGACCTTTGAGGACTTCTGGCCGAAGTATCTGCGCGAGCATGCCGATCCGAGGACGCGCGCGCTGCACCTGATCGGGGCGATGGCCGCGTTGAGCTGCGCGGGCGCGTTTGTGTGCACGAGGAACTGGTGGTGGCTGCCCGCGGCGCTCGTCGGAGGCTATGGTCCGGCGTGGTTCGCGCACATGGCAGTCGAAGGAAACCGGCCGGCGACATTGCGCGATCCGCTGCTGTCGCTACGCGGCGACTTCACGATGCTTGCGCATGCGCTCCGCGGCACGCTCGAGCGCGAGTGCGCGAAAGCCGGGGCTTAAGCCTTCGATTCGGCGAACGTTTCCTCGAGGATCGTCTGAAGTTCGCCGCTCTGGCGCATCGGCTCGAGGATGTCGGTGTCGCCATAGAACTTGCCGGCGATGAATACTTTCGGAAGCGTCGGCCAATCGGTCATCTCGGCAAGCGCTGCGCGCTTGTCGGCGTCGGCTAACGCGTCCACGACTTCGAACGGATAGCCGAACTGCTCAAAAAATTGGATGGTCTCAAGAGTGAAGCCGCAGCGCGGCATCGTCTTTGTGCCCTTGCCGTAGACGAGGATTTTGTTCGCCTGGATCTCGGCGTCGATCGCGCTCTTCATTTCAGGGTTCATGATACGTCAGCTCCCGGATTCTGGAACGGCTGTTTTGATTTCAACGGCGTGCAGGCGGCCGTCTTTCAATGCGTCGCCCAAGGCGGAATAGATCAATCGGTTGCGGTCGAGCAACGGCATGCCTGCGAATCCGCGGGACACAACCAGAAGATTGTAGTGATCGAGCGTCCCTGTGCGGTCGCCCGTCTCGACGACGGCATCCGGGAGGGCAGCTTTGATAAGCGTCTCGATTTGTTCGTGAGTTATCATCACTTATGCGCTTCGCCTAGGCGGCAGGGCAGTCTTGCCGATAATCCTATTGAAGATGGACTATACCAACATCTACGCGCTTACCGATAAGATCGGCGATGCGATAGCGGGCAACTTCTGGCTGTCGATAGCGCTCATGATGCTCGGCGGCGTGCTGAGCAGTTTGAGCCCATCGAGCGTCCCTCGTATGGTCGCGATCGTCAACTACTGCAGCCGGGAAGCGTTCACGCTTGGTCGTGGGGCCGCGCTCGCGGGCGCTTTCATGATGGGCATCTGCGTCGTATATTGCGGTGTCGGCGCGCTCGCCGGATCATTCGGCCAGCTGCTGAGCCTGACAGGTTTCCTTTATTACTTCACGGCCGCGCTCTGCCTCCTCATGGGTCTATCCATGATACGGCTCGTCGAAATCAAATGGAAGCTGCCGGAGTTGCCGATCATCGGACACGGACTCGTCGGAGCGTTTCTCCTCGGCTTCGGCTTTGCGTTTCTCATCGCGCCCGATGCGACACCGTTCATGATCGCCGCACTTGCCGTGACGACGTTCAAGGGCAAAGTGCTGCTCGGCGCGACGCTTATGTTCGCATTTGGTGTCGGGCACGGTATCCCGGTGATGTTCGCCGGCATGCTGGCGCCGTGGTATACGCACAATCCGAAGGTCAAGCGCTGGCAGCTTGCTTCCGAAATGGCGGCGGGTTACATCCTCGTCTTTCTCGCGATGTTCTTCACGGTGATCGCATGACCGAAGACGTGCGCCCGTATGTCATCCGAACGTACGATCGTTGGATCATCCTCGTGATCGTGCTCGTGGTCGGCTATATTCTGTTCCGGCCGATCTTCGCGTTCACGGCGTACTATCGCGGTCTTAGCTTCGAGCGCATGCTCAGCATTCCGCCGGCGATGCACTACTACCAGCGCTCGATCGACATCGATCCGAATATCCCGGATGGGTGGATCGGTCTTGGCACGCTGTACATGATGGATGGCCGTGTAGATAAGAGCGATCACGACCTTGCCGTGTCGACGTTCACGCGAGGCGCTGCGGCGAATCCTAAGAACGGCTTGTTGCCCTTCCTGCTCTGCCGCACGTACTACGAACAAGGTCATGACTTCAAAGACGCGCTCTCGGCATGCCTTGAGAGCGTAGGCCGCGATCCAAGCAACAAGTTCGCTTGGGACTACGCGGCGTGGTCGGCGATACAGACCGGAGATCCGAAAGATGCGATCCGCTATTGGACGCAAGCGCTCGCGATCGATCCGCGTTACTATAACGCGCGACTTGCGATCACCCGATTCCGGCCGCTGGCAAAAGGCATCTAACGCAATTCGGGCAAGCGTTGCTTGCCGTACGACGATACCCTATTACGACAGCCTAGTGATGGTCTTTTCGCTGCGCCGGCCGGCGTGCGCGCATTTCATCGATCAGTTCAACGATACCGGCCGCAGCGGCGGAAAGGAGCTTGACGCCTTTTTCGGCGCTCGCCTTTGTCGGGTCTCCCATGACGCCGCTTTGCGAGATCGCACTCCAGTGCTCCATCATCACGAGCGGACCGTCGCCGCCCACGAGGTCGGTCCAGTAGTTCTTCGTGGGTTCGTGCGATAGTTCGCGCACGGCCTTCGACATGTCGACAAGATCGGGCCGCAGCGCCAGATAGATCGATGTCTCAAATTCGCACGCATGATTCATGCCGCCGACCAGATCGGATTCGCGCAGCGCCTCGGCGACTTCGTGGACGCCGGGCGCGTTCCAATAATTGACGGCAGCGACAAGAGCGCCGGTCTCAACGACAGTGAGCCGCGCGACGATATCCACGAACGGCGTATTGCTGCCGTGACCGTTGACGATGAGTATACGGCGAAATCCGTGATGCGCAAGGCTGCGGCACACGTCGACACAGTACTTGATGAACGTGTCGGCGCCGATCGTGAGCGCGCCGGGAAAATCCATGTGATGCGGGCTGTAGCCGTGGTTGATCGGCGGGACGAGGACCGCTCGATCGGCGGCCGCTTTGACCGCCCGTTCGCAAGCTTCCGAACACAACAGGACGTCGGTGTCGATCGGCAGATGCAGTCCATGATCTTCGATCGTCGCAACCGGCACGACCGCGACCTTGCCGGCCTCGGCAGCCTCTTTGACTTGCGGCCACGTCAACTCGCCGTATCGATAGCTCGTCATTTCACGGCGCCTTTTTCGACTTGCGACATCCGGCGACCGATGGATCGTCGCTCGGAAATACGGCGAAGATCGTCCCCTTTTGAACCGTGATGTCTTTTCCGTGATGGAAATAGTCGAACGCGCCGACGGCGGCGCCAACCCCGACGACCGGGATCGCGCCGAGATATGCGGGCAGGCTGTCGGATGGGCCAGAGGCCTGAAGGGCAGAAGAGTTGTGATCGAGCACAACGCCCATTCTCTCGCCGTTCGGCATCTTGAAATACAGCGGTTCGAGCACGAGCGACCCGGCGCGTCCGCCTTTCGCGGCCGGTGAGGCGACAGTGACGATGCCCCAGCCCAGCGTGTGTTCTGCGAGCACGATACGGCCGTTATAATCCACCGAATTTATCGTTTGGAAGCGGAAGAAATCGCCCGGACGGGCCGTCTTGGAATTGATCGCATCGACCGTTTGGACCGCGATCACGGTGCATTGCGGCAGGACGCTCGCGGATTGCGCGAGAGCTGGGACGGAGGCGAGTGCGGCCGCACAAGCAGCGGAGCAGATCGCGAATCGCGTGCGCATCGGACGAGAATGCGCCGCATACGCGCGACACCCCTGGCGTGCGGACGCGCCCGCGGCGCAGTGTGGGAATGTGCTAAAAAGGCGATTCGCGAATCACGCCGCATGCAGCCGAGCGCGCAATTCCCAGCCGAGCAGTCGCACGACGGTTCCTTCGTACGCCAACAGGATGTCTTCCGCGACTGGATCTCAAGCGACGGACGCACACGCTTTCCAGCGGTCGCCGGCCGCTACCATCTGTACGTCTCGTACGCGTGCCCGTGGGCGCACCGGACGATCATCGTGCGGTCGCTGCTCGGACTTGAAGATGCGATCGGCATGTCCGTCGTGGACCCGGTGCGCGACGATCGCGGTTGGGCGTTTCGGGAGGGACCGGGTCACGGCGAAGACCCCATCAACGGGTTTGCGTTTCTTAGCCAAGCCTACATCGCCACGGATCCTGCGTATTCGGCGCGCGTCACGGTACCTGTGCTGTGGGATACCGTGACCAAGCGAATCGTGAACAACTCCGACGACGACATCATGCGCATGTTCGAAACGGAGTTCATCGGTCTCGCGCGACACAAGCTCGATCTGTGCCCTGCGTCGCTCCGCGGGGAGATCGACGAACTCAACGAGCAGATCTTCGAAACGGTGAACGACGGCGTCTATCGCGCCGGGTTCGCGACCCGCCAGAGCGCCTACGAGCGCGCCGCTCGAACGCTGTTCGTAAATCTCGACGCGCTCGACGAGCGCTTAGCCGACCGACGCTATCTCTTCGGCAAGAAGCCGCTCGAGACCGATTGGCGCCTTTTCGTGACGCTCATCCGCTTCGATGCCGTCTACGTCGGACATTTCAAGTGCAACCTGCGCCGCATCGTGGACTACCAAAACCTGTCGGGCTATCTGCGTGATCTCTACAAAATCGACGGCATCGCGCGAACCGTGAACTTCGACCACATCAAGCGTCACTACTACATCACGCACGACGACATCAATCCCACCCGCATCGTGCCGATCGGGCCGCTCCTCGATCTCGACGCTCCGCACGGCCGCGAGCGGCTCTGACCGCCGTAAAAGGCCGCATCGACTATGTCGACGGCCTTCGCGCAGTCGCCATACTCCTCGTTCTCATGCTCCACGCCGGCACGACGCATCTTCACCCGGCGCGCGGTTTGCCGTTCGATGTCGTCGATGTCGGTACGCACGGCGTCGACCTCTTCTTTGTCATTTCAGGTTTTGTGCTCTCGTATCCGACGCTCGCCAAACTCCATTCCGCGGGAGCGGCGACGTTTGACGTCGCCGGATTCTTCGCTCGCCGGGTCGTACGCATCGTCCCCCCATACTGGGCGGCGCTCGGTGTCATGGCGATCGCGGCGACGCTGCTGACGCATGCGCACATCCCGCTGCCTTCGGGCGTCAACCCGCCGCGCAGCGTGATTGACATCGTCCGTCAGATGTTCTTCATCCAGCAGGCAGGCAGCGGCATACACCGCGCGGCGTGGGTCGTGGATCTTTTCTGGTCGCTTCAGGTCGAACTCGCCTGGTATCTATCGTTTCCGCTGGTGCTTTGGTTGTGGGTCCGCGCGCGGGTGTGGTTCTGGATCACCGCCGCACTCCCGAACTTCGTCGCGCTTTTCATCGCGCCCGGTCCTGGGAACTTGCTTCATAGCGCGGTGCTGCCGCTCACGCTGATGTGGCTCCCGTTCATGCTCGGCGTCGTCGCGGCCGACGCGCATATCAGACGTCTACCACTGCAGCGCTGGGCGTGGGCCTTCTTCTTCGTTTTCGCAATCGCAGCGTTCTTCTTCGCACCGCGGCTTCCGGCGGGGAGCGGTCCCGTCGGGTGGTGGGGTCACGATCTCGTCTTATGGCATCTCGCGGCGTTCTGTTTCGTCGTCTGGGCAGGTCACGCTGCGCTGCTGCAACACGCGCTTTCATGGCGACCGCTGAAGATCACGGGCTTAGCATCGTATAGTATCTACTTGATGCACGCGCCGCTCGTGCATTCAAACGCGCTCGAACGTTTTGGCATCACCGGCTGGCCGGCGTTCTTCACGAGCATGGCGATCGGCATGGCGGCGGGCTTTGGTTTCTGGGCGCTCGTCGAACGGCACTTCGTCGATACGAAATTGCGCGACCACCTGGTCGCGGGTTTACAGCCTGTCATATCGGTGATCATGGGGTCGATTCGAGCGCCACGCAAGAATCTATTCGGAAGCGCGATCTCCGAAGCGGTGCCGCAAAGCGAGGATGCGAGGGCTTAGGGCGATCCCTGGTCGAGCGTGTTGGAGTCTTGCTGCGCCTGCAGCTGGTCGTTTGCCTCGCCGCTCGCCTGATCGACGCCGGTGGTGTTGCCTTGCGTCGACTTCGCGCTGCTGCCTTGTGCGTCGATTTCCGACTGCGCTTGGATCGCGAGTGCGCAGTCTCCGCTGCCTTGCTTTTCCGGATGCTGTCCGCAGAACGAGACCATCGCGGTGCGATCGCCCGTATGAGCGACCCAATACTCCACCGTCGTCCTGTCATTGGGATCGTGCGAAACCGGCGGCTGGAAATAGGACTTCGCAGAATATGCGATGATCGCGACCACCGCGAGGAGACCGATAAAGCTGAAACCCTTCATATCTGCGATATCGGCACGCCGCCGATAGCTGTCGCACCGATGTGACGGCCGTCACCGCACAGAACGCTATGAAGGGGCGCGATATGAAGGGGCCGGCGCTAGTCGGCCCACGCAGAACGATACGAAGGGGCACGATATGAAGTGGCAAGATCCGAAGGGGCCGACGCTAGTCGGCCCAAGCAGACGTAGCGTAGGCCGACTTGCGCCATTTTTTCATATGCGACGTGGGGTCGACGAGGCGCCCGGCTCGAGGTCGCTGTCGAGAATCGCATCGACGAGTGAACGATGCGGCGAGAGCGAGCAGACCGGGTCGGTCAGCGCTGCGTCGCCGGCAAGAAGCATGGCCTGACACCGGCACCCGCCTAAATCTATTTCGCGACGCGCACATGAACGGCACGGCTCCGACATCCATGCGGTACCGCGATACGCCTGAAACGCGACGGAGTCGAACCAGATCGATTCCAGCGATCGTTCTTTCACGTTGTCAAAGCTCAACGACCCGATGGCGGCCGCCGCCGGGCAGGGCAGAACGCGTCCGTTCGGCGCGATCGTCAGAAATCGCGTGCCCCAACCGTTCATGCACGGCTTTGGAAATTCGTCGTAGTAGTCCGCGCGCACATACGTGATATCCATCGTGCCGCGCAGCCGGATTTGCGCCGCGGCCACCGACGCATCGGCCCGTTCCACCTGAGCGCGGGTCGGCACAACGGTCGAGCGATTGAGATAGGCCCACCCGTACATCTGCGCATTGGCAAGTTCGAGACGCGGTGCTCGAACGGATTCGGCAAGCGCGATCATATCGTCGACGGCATCGATGTTCGCGCGGTGCAGCACGCAATTGACAGTGAGTGCGAAGTCTTGGCGCTTCACGATCCGTCGCAGCGCATCAAATTTTCGCTCGTGGACGGCTGCGCCCGCGATCGCATCGCCCACCGCTGCGTTCGGTGCCTGCAAACTGAGCTGGATGTGGTCGAGGCCGGCGCCGGCAAGACGATCGAGCAGCGGTTCGCTCAGAAATGTGCCCTGCGTGATGAGGTTGGAATAGAGATCGTTGTCGCGAGCCATGGCGACCATCGCGACGAGGTCGTCGGGTCGGAGCGTGGGTTCGCCTCCGGAGAAGTGTATCTGCAAGACGCCGAGGTGCGCAGCTTCGCCGATGACGCGAAGCCAGTCATCGATCGCCAATTCGTCGCGATACGCTCCGAGATCGAGCGGGTTATAACAGTACGCGCACTGCAGATTGCAGCGGTACGTGAGTTCCGCCAAAAGTGAGAGCGGCCGAGATTGCATCGCTTTGGCGGTCATTGTTCGATCGCGATCCAAGCATGATCGGAAAAACGGCCGAGAAGATCGGAGACGTCTTCAGCTGCGTCGACGCCTTGCGTATCGAAACGATCGGCCATGAGCGCCACGATATCCGCCACGCTGCGCGACCCGTCGATCGCCGCGACGATCGCGCCGGCTGTCGCCGACAAGTTCACCACTCCCTCGGGCACCAAGAGCACGCTGTCGGGGCCGACCGTTCGCAGCCTGACACCGGGCCGCAGCCGCGGCACGCATGCGGGATCCACGTCAGCTGCCCGCGCGGACGGCATCGGCTGCGCCTCGCTCGGTCGCATCGAGGAGCGCCCACAAGACGTCGCACTTGAAGCGGAGCGCTGCGACGCACGCGTTTTGCAGAGCTTGAGTGTCGGCTGCCTCCAAGACCCAGTCAAGGGTGTAGGCGGCGTCGCGCGGAGCGATGTTCATGCGCGTGCGGAAATATTCGAGTCCACGGGGATCGATCCAAGGGTACCGTTCGCAAAGAGCCGTGATCCGTCGAGCCATAAGATTCGGCGCGAAGAGTTCGGTCAAGGACGACGCTACCCCCGGCAACCAAGGGCTCGAACGCGCGAAGTTGACGTACGCGTCCACGGCGAAGCGCGCGCCGGGATTCACGAATCGCTCGGAGAGGACATCACCCTCGTCGAGTCCGGACGCACGGGCAAGCGCGACCCACATCTCGATGCCGCCTCCGCCTTCTTCCAAGGTACCGTCATGATCCACGATGCGACGGACCCACACTCGACGCTTGTCGCGGTCCGGCAGGTTGGCGAGGATAGCGGCGTCTTTGATCGGGATGCTCTTTTGGTAGTAGTAGCGATTGTAGATCCAATGATGGATCTGGATCTTCGTCAGGCTCCCCGCATTCATGGCGACCTGAAACGGATGGCGGTCGTGGTATCGTTCGGCCCCCACCGCGCGTAATGAGTCGGCGAACGCGGGCTTATCGAGCGCCAAGGTCGAGCTCCATGCCGTCATCCGGCAGTGCATAGCCCGCATCGCGCAGAACTCGCGCCTCAGCCGACTGCGGATCGAGCACCGGATTGGAATTGTTGACGTGCGTGCAGTAGCGGTGCGAGCGGACCGCGCCGTTCACCATCCCAAACGTTTTCAACCATCCGTTCTCGCCGCCGATCGGCGCGTGCCCCATCTGACGCGCAGTCCGTTCTCCGAGTCCATGTGCCGGAAGCTCGTCATCGCTCCAAAACGAACCATCAAGAAAAACGGCATCGCATCGCTGCGCCGCGGCGACGAGCGCGTCGTTGGGGCGAAGGAACACGGGCGAGTATAGCACTCGCGCTTGCGTTGCGGGTTCTTCGATGACGAACGCCGTCGCCGCGCCGCGCGACTCCGCGCCGCCGGCAAACGATGGCATGAGACCGGGCACGTCGATAGCCGTGACGCGCAAATCAGGTCCGACATCGGCCACCGACGTCTCATTCAAGGAGGCGTCGAAGACGGACCAACGGCGATCGCCGCGCGCGAACGGCGCGAATATCGGATTTGCGCCGGCGAGCGCGTCACGCACCTGAGCACTTGAGAAGATCCGGGTCACCGGGCTCTGACGCAATTCAAGCAAGCCGCCGGCGTGATCGATATTGGCGTCCGTGAGCAGCACCGCGTTCACCGGTGTTCCGCGAGCGGGCGCGCTGGGTTGTGGCGGCAGAAGTTCCATCTGGCGGCGAATGTCTGTGGTTGCGTTGACCAGCAACCAATGATCGCCGTCAGAAGAGACGGCGATCGATGCTTGCATGCGCACGGCCATTTCGCCCGCGCGCGCGGACCGGCAGTTATTGCAGCGGCAATTCCACTGCGGGAGACCTCCGCCCGCGGCTGTGCCGAGGACGCGAACGATCACCGGCTAGAGCGCGGTGGATGATCCGAGATAGGCCGTCACTTCCGCGCCAAGCGGCACGTATTCGAATTCGGGTTTTTCCCACGGGCGCTTCATGCGAGGGTGCTCCTTTGTCAAGCCGTGTCCGGTTCACTTACGATGGCAACGCGGCCGGTTCCCGCGTCCCCGGCTGTCGCCAAACATTAGTTCGCCGATACTAATGGATATGAAGCACGTCATACGACACAGCGCCATGGCTATCGCGACGAGCGCAGCGATCGCCGCCATGGGGGCGAGCTCCACTGCGAGTCAGCCTTTGGATCACCTCGAGATTTTCTCCGCGGAGGCCGCCGGTTCGAGCGCACCGGTTCAGACCATAGACTTCTCGGTGGCCGTCCGCGATGTTGCCGTGAACTCGAGGGGAGAGATCATTGTGACCGACCCGGCGGCGGATCGCGTCCTCATATTCGCATCGAACGCATCGGGCGCCGCAAAGCCGGCGGCGTCGATCGGCGGCGTCTCATCAACTATTCTCTCTCCGTCGGCCATCGCGTTTGATTCGCGCGGCGAGCTCCTCGTGGCGAACGAAGGCCGCCAGGGTGAAGGCGCGAGCGTGGCAGTTTTTGCTCCCAAAGCGCGCGGCGACATAGCGCCGGCTCGCAGGATCGCCGGGCCCGCGACGTCGTTGAGCGACCCAGTCGCAGTCGCGGTCGATTCGCGCGACGAGATGTACGTGATCGATGCAGCAGCACGCGACGTTCTCGTCTTCGCGCCGGGTGCGTCGGGAAACCAAGCGCCCGCGCGCAGACTCGCGATCGCCGGGTACACCGCACGAGAACTCGCGATCGGAGCCGATGACCAGGTCTACGTTTTTGCTTCGGACGGCCCTCGCGGAATGGAAGAGATCGCATCGTTTCCGCATGGCAGCGATACTCAAGCACATGCGCCGCTCACGGGCAGCGGCGTAAACGGCGCGAACTGGATCAGCGTCGACCGCGCCGGCCTTCTGCATGTGCTGAGTCCCGGCCGCATCTACACTTTTGCGCCGGAGGCATCGGGGGACGCGCGACCAGCGAGCGTTCTGAACGTCGATTTTTTTCTGTCAAACTGTTGCGCCCGCATGACTGCGGGCGCGGATGGACGGCTTTACGTCTACCTGACGGCTTTTCATTGGTCCGCGTGAGCCGGCGGACCATAAAGGTCCGCCCTACATCGCGCGGCGGACCATAAAGGTCCGCCCTACATCGCGCGGCGGACCATAAAGGTCCGCCCTACACCGCGCGGCGGACCATAAAGGTCCGCCCTACATCGCGCGGCGGACGGCGGACCATAAAGGTCCGCCCTACATAGCGCGGCGGACCATAAAGGTCCGCCATACCATTACATGTTGAGCATTTTCTTGAGCGCCGGTAGTCCGCCGCAGTACGCCATGTGCGTGGCATGCGACACGTAAAACGCGTGGATGTCGTAGTGCGGGAAAGGCATGCCCGGGTGACCGTGCGGCAAGAAGTCTATGTCGACGTGGTTGATCGCGTATCCGGGCAAGGGCTTTAACACTTCATCCCAGCTCTTGCCCGCTGCGAAATCTTTCGGAGTCAGCATGATTTCGGTGAAGACCGGCTTGCCTCCATAGACTCCGTAGATCGGTCCGCCGTTGGCGATGGTCGCGGGGTTGGCCCAGTGCGAGCCCATCGTGGGGATGCACGGTGACATCTGCACGTTGCCGGCCGGAATGAATGACGGTCGCGGGGGCTGCGGCATCGGGGCCATTGTCGCCATTGTCGCTGCATGCGCGGTCGCAGCGGCGGCGACGAGAGCGCACGCGACGGCGACGCCCGCAAGTCGAAGAGATCGCATACAAAAAACTCCTCACTGAAAAAGGAATTGAGACGCGCGGATAGCGTGCGGACAGCGCGCCATTCGAAACGTCGATGAGCTTAGCTTCTTCGCCGCATCGCCGGATTCCGCCCGCCAGTCGGTAAGCAGGGGCCTGCGGAGGCGAAAAAGCGGCGCAGCCGAATCGGCTTCGGGTTGACAGCCGGAGGAATCGAACTTGGCTTCATCGCGCACGGCCGGCCTTTCGGATTTTCGCCTAGAACTCACATGGCGAGGGATCATACTCGGCGCCGCGATCACGCTCGTGTTCACGGCGGCGAACGTCTATCTTGGACTGAAAGTCGGACTGACGTTCGCGTCATCGATCCCGGCGGCCGTCATTTCGATGGCGGTGCTTCGCGCATTCAAGAACGCGACGATCTTCGAGAACAACATCGTGCAGACCGTCGCATCGGCGGCCGGAACGCTTTCCTCTATCATATTCGTCCTGCCCGGACTCGTCATGGTGGGCTGGTGGACGGACTTTCCGTATTGGGAATCGTTTGCCGTGTGCGCGATCGGCGGAGTTCTCGGCGTGATGTACAGCGTGCCGCTGCGCCGCGCACTCGTGACACAATCGGACCTGCCGTACCCGGAAGGCGTCGCCGCCGCGGAGGTTCTGAAAGTCGGCGTCGGATCACGCGGCGCCACGGACGAATCCGTGGACGAGAACAAGAAAGGCCTCGTTGCGCTCGCTGTGAGCGCAGTTGTGTCGGCCGGCTACGCCGCGATCGTCGCGACGCGCGCGTTCGCCGACACGATCGCCGGATATTTTCGAGCCGGCGCCGGCGCGACCGGGTTCGGTATGTCGATGTCGCTCGCGCTCTTGGGCGCAGGCCATCTCATCGGCTTGTCGGTCGGCCTTGCGATTCTCACCGGCCTTGTGCTCGCGTGGGGCGTTCTCACGCCGGTCTTCGCTGCACTCCACCCGCCAACCGGCCTGACGGCGGCCGCGGACATCGCGCTCGACGTTTGGCGGCACCAGGTGCGCTTCATCGGTGTCGGCACTATCGGGATCTCCGCGATCTGGGCGATCATCCAGCTCGCAAAGCCCGTCTACACAGGTATCGTGTCGTCGATCGCGTCGTCGCGACGGCAGGCAGCCGGCGGCGCGGCCGCCGAGTCGCTGCCTCGGACCGAGCGCGACCTGCCGATCGGAACGGTCGCGCTGATCAGCGTCGCGTGCTTCGTCCCCCTCGCGATCCTGCTCGCGATCTTCTTGCAAGGAAGCGCCATCGCTTCATTGACCGTGCCGCTCGTCATCGCCGGCCTGCTCTACGTGATCGTCGCAGGGTTCTTCGTCGCCGCGGCGTGCGGCTACATGGCGGGTCTCATCGGGTCGTCGAATAGTCCCGTGTCGGGCCTCGGCATCTTGAGCATCATCGGCGCCGCGCTGCTCCTGCTCGTCGTCGCAAGAAGCACCGGCCCAGCCGGAGCCCCGGCACTCGTGGCGTTTGCGCTATTCGTCACGGCGGTGCTGCTCAACGTCGCGACGATCTCCAACGATAATCTCCAAGATCTGAAGACCGGACAATTGGTGGATGCGACGCCCTGGCGGCAACAAGTCTCGCTCATCGCCGGCGTGTTCTTCGGCGCAAGCGTCATCCCGCCGATCCTTCACCTGCTCGGCCAGGCATACGGGTTCGGCACCGGACCTCACGCGCTGCCCGCGCCGCAAGCGACCCTCATCTCGACGCTGGCAAAGGGCGTGATCGAAGGACAGATCCGATGGGACCTGATCGGCATAGGCGTGCTGATCGGCATCGCCGTGATCATCGTCGATCTCTTGTTGAAGCGGACGAAAGGCCGGCAACTTCCACCGCTGGCAGTGGGTCTTGGGATCTACTTGCCCGCGACGACGACGTCGGCTGCCGTGCTCGGCGCCGTCGTGGGCTGGGCGTACAATCGCTGGGTGGCAAAAGGCCCGAACGCCGACATCGCGCGACGCATGGGCGTCTTGATCGCGTCGGGATTGATCGTCGGCGAAAGTTTGTTCGGCGTGCTCCTTGCCGGGGTCATCGTCGCAACGGGCAACGCGACACCATTCGCCCTATTCGGCGACTCATTCCAAAATATTGCGACGATCATCGGCGCGGTCGCGTTCGCGGCCGCAGTCTACCTGCTCTATCGCTGGTGCGCGGGCTTGGCTCGCGGCGTTCGGTCGTCACTATAGGTTCAGGAAGGACCGGACACCCCGACTGACAAGACTCGGGCGAGAAGATAAAGGAGTTGGCGATGAGCGGAGTGCGGGTGCTTGTTGGAACGCGCAAAGGCGCATTTGTCATGACATCGGACGCCAAGCGAAAGAGCTGGAACATCACCGGTCCGCATTTTGCCGGGTGGGAGATCTACCACGTCAAGGGTTCACCCGCAGACCCAAACCGCTTGTACGCGTCGCAGACGAGCGGCTGGTTCGGGCAAGTGATGCAGCGTTCGAACGACGGCGGCAAGACTTGGGAACAGGTCGGCGGCAAATTCGAATACGAAGGCATACCCGGCACGCACCAGTGGTACGACGGAACGCCGCATCCGTGGGAATTCAAACGTGTCTGGCATCTTGAACCAGCTCTCGATGATCCCGACACGGTGTATGCGGGCGTGGAAGACGCCGCGCTGTTCAAATCGACGGACGGCGGGATGACGTGGAAGGAGCTCGCCGGTTTGCGCGAGCACGACACCGGCAAGCACTGGCAGCCCGGCGCAGGCGGCATGTGCTTGCACACGATCATCATAGACCCGAGGAATCCAAAGCGCATGTTCGTCGCGATCTCCGCGGCGGGCGCGTTCCGAACCGAAGACGGCGGCGTGACGTGGCGGCCGGTGAACCGGGGCCTGCGATCGGCGCAGATCCCAGATGAGGACGCCGAAGTCGGACACTGCGTGCACCGCATCGCGATGCACCGGTCGAATCCCGATGTGCTGTACATGCAGAAGCACTGGGACGTCATGCGCAGCGACAATGGCGGCGATTCGTGGCAAGAGGTCAGCGGCAATCTGCCGACCGATTTCGGATTTCCGATCGACGTGCACGCGCACGAGCCGAACACGATCTTCGTCGTGCCGATCAAGAGCGATTCCGAGCACTATCCGCCTGAAGGCAAACTGCGCGTCTATCGCAGCCGGACCGGCGGCAACGAGTGGGAGGCGCTCACGAACGGTCTGCCGCAGGAGAATTGCTACGTCAACGTGCTGCGCGACGCGATGTCGGTGGACTCGCTCGATTCGTGCGGTGTGTATTTCGGAACCACCGGCGGACAGGTCTATGCGTCCGCAGACGCCGGCGACAGCTGGGCGCCGATCGTGCGAGATCTTCCAGCCGTGCTCTCAGTGGAAGTGCAAACGTTCTCATGATCCGGGTCGTCCTACCGACGCATCTGAAGACGCTGGCAAACGTCTCTGGCGAAGTGAAACTCGACGTTCCAGGCGCGACGGTCACTCAGGCGGCGGTTCTCGACGCGCTCGAAGCCGCCTATCCCATGCTGCAAGGAACGATTCGAGATCACGGCACGCTCAAGCGGCGGGCGTTCGTCAGGTTCTATGCGTGCGAACAAGATCTATCGCACGAACCGGCCGACTCGCCGCTTCCTGACGAAGTCGTAGAAGGCAAAGAGCCGTTTCTCGTCGTCGGGGCGATGGCCGGCGGCTAGGCGTTCCCGCCGTGCTGCTTGATCCATAGCCGCACGTTTTCCATGCGCGGATCGATATCGAGCACGGAAAGATTGGCATCGTGCATCGATGTCGCGATCGTCAGCCATTTAAGCGCTTGCTCTTGCTGGCCGAGTCCCTCTTTCACCACCGCGATATCGTATGCCG